>CAKKRP010000062.1 GCA_919902765.1 Gammaproteobacteria bacterium
AGCCCTGACTGCCCAGTATTAACAGAGAGATTAGCCGCGTTGCCCCCGCCTGTGAATGTGACACTCTGTATGCCGCTGTTTCCGGTATTGACATCACTAGCCGCGATACGCAACGCCGTCTGATTGGTCGTCACACTATTCCCGCTCACCGTCCCGCTATTGCCGATGGAACCAGTGGGGGCCTGCGTATCAACTATGCTATGGAATATGACCACGTTGCTACGATTTGCCGCGAAATCGTAGGCCTCAAGGCTAATGTCGTTGGCACCGCCGCCCAAACCCACGCTACCAGAAATTTGGCCTGTTGCAGAGTTGTAGCTCACACTACCGGCCGCCAGCGTAAGCGTAGCCGCCTTAGTAACATCGGCAAGATCCACCGTCCCTGCATAGCCACCTACTGACGATATTTTTACTAGGATCCGCTGCAAATTCACTTCCGTTACCTTCAATACAAAACTAGTGTTAGCAATAGCAGTCGCTGTCGGCGGCGCTGTAATGACATTCACCTGCGGCAAAATTGTATCTCGATTAACCGTGACGCTGCGCGTGGCCTGATTGCCAACGCCATCGCTTGCTATCACTGTCACCATATTTGCGCCTTCGTTTGGTATGACGACGTTGTTTTGTGCGTCGCGCGTCACACCCACATTATTCACTTGCAGGACGGCGGAGGTGGGTAGTGAAACGTCATCGACGGTGTAGGTCACCACTGCACTTGCAGTGTTCACCCACTGTTGATCGGCCGGCTTGACGATGACGAGCGCAGGCCCTGTCGTATCTAACGTAATACTCAAGGTCGTGAGTGAGGTGTTGCCAAGATCATCCTGGGCGCGAACATCAAACGTCTTGATGCCGTCTATCGTATAGGTGGGCGTTAGATACGTCCAATGGTTATTGGCTGTGGATGTCGCTGCAAATGAATTAACGGTAAGACTCGACACCACCCCACCGGTATCGACTGCCTCGACGGTTAAGGTGTACGGATTCGCGCGCGTCGGGCCTTGCGGGGACACTAATTGAATGGATGGCCCTAGCGTATCCACAACAAAAATCACATCTGTGACAGACGCGGTATTGAGTGAATTATTAGCAGTCAAACTCAATTTATATCGGCCATCGGTAAGCGCCGTTATCGATGTACCCGTAAACATGTCGAGGCTCCACGCATTGGTTGCGCTGGGAACCACGGTCTTTTGCGCTAACGAATTCCACGTCGTACCATTTGCGGCATACAAAACGGCATTCAGGGTATATGTCAGACCAAATGCATCCACCGCACCTGAAAATTGCGGGCGCGTGTTTTTTATGCGCGCTGCGGGCACGGGCGAGATGCTCACCGCTGGCCCCGCGACGGAATAGGTAACGCTCAAATTCTGCGTGGTGGTGTTGCCCAAGGCATCGGTCGCCACGATGGAGACACTGTTTGCACCAGGCGTCAGCACCAAGTTTGCGGCCCACGCTGTACCCGTTGCGTCGATTGTTTGTGTACCGATTTGTACTTTGACGTTGGCGATGCCGCTGCTGTCCGTGGCCGTGCCGCTGAGGCTGAAATTTGCGCTGTTTACCACCACATTGGCCGTGGAACTGGGATTAGTCATTTTTACGACCGGCCCGACATTATCCAGCAACACATCGATATTTTGAGTGAGTAGCTCACTCGCAGCGGTATCCAGCACGCGCACTGCTAGTGTGTTGCGTCCTTGCTGCGCCAACGTTACCGTCGCAGTCCATTCATTGTTTGCGCCCCCGGTGGCGACCACACCTCCGATACTCACAGCACCTATGGCAACCGTACCCGGCGTCACGCGCACCTTCGCTGCAAAATTCGCCTGCGTGGTAAACGCCGCTGAGATCACCGAGATCACCGGCTGTTGCGCATTGATCGTAACCGGTGTTTGACCGGCAAATTTTGCATGCGGATTGGCGGCGATATCTTGCACATTTTGCAATACCGCCTGCATCGCGGTGGAACTTAAGGTGTAATTCCGCGCCACAAAATTGAGTGCGCCGGAAGCGATTTCGTGCCGGTAACTATTGGCATCTATTGCTACGCTACCCAACATCAACGCCTGTGATTGATTATTTGCGTTGAGCGCCATGCCATCCAATAATCCGTCAGCAAGGGTGTCAAGATAAAATTTTTGCGCGGCGCTAACGGAGGTGTACGTCGAATGCGGTGCCGTGCCGTTGCGCGAGCCTACTTGCGCCGTCCAATCCGACAAGCCCGCCAACAACAAGGCATAACGGACTTCTTTGCTCAAAGGCGGGTTCGTTAGGTTCAGCGCACCGGGATCCGCAGGCACCGTAGTCAGCACATCAAACCCATATATGGCGGCTAAATCGGTCGCCGTTTGCGCATAAGCGGCGGACACCGTCGCGCCATTAGCGACACCATTCTGAATTAAACCTACACCTAGGTGGGTGTATGGCGTCACGACCACTTGTCCGTTGCCGCCCCGATAATCAATCACATTGGACAAATATTCGTCCGGCGATAATTTCGCTTCCGTCGCGGTGGCGGATTCAAAATAACTTCCGCCGCCGATTTTGACATGTAAAAATTGCGGATCTATCAGCAAGCGCATCGTGCATTGACCGCTGACATCGGTATTGCACGCGCCCACCTGACCGCCCGGCGCGCCATCCACAAAGGTGTGCGCCAATGCCTGCGCATTTTTCATCCCTGATAATATTTTCAATTGCGGCAGGTCAAAAAAGGCCTTAAATGCGATGATTTGGGTGAGAGAGTTTCCCGCCTTATCGCGGATTTCAAATTCGAGCGTATGCACATCGCCGGGATCGGCTTGATACCAATTTTCCGCCAAGGTTTGTTTGATCAACGGCATGACATAAACAGCGGCGTTGTCTAACGTGGGGCGCAACGGATGTTTTGCGGTGACGATATTGCCACCAAGGCGGTATTGCACGCTGACGCCGATATCGGATGCGGCGCTTAAATTATCGCCGACGGTGAGCGCATAATAGGGAATTTGCGCGGCACTCAATACGGTGGCGTCCGCCGCCGGATTCGCAAAACCGATGCGCGCGATGGGTACATATAGCGGATCGCTATTGGCATTGGCGCTGGAGAGATTTCCCGCCACTTGCATATTATTGCGGTAATACACCACGTTGTCGCTGGGCAGGATATTCACGCTCGGCAGTAGATCGTCTACGGTGACCGTGCGCATGACCGTACGCGAGTTATTATTGTTGTCGGCGATGTTGATCTGCAATTGATTGACGCCGCCGGTTAACGCGACATCGGCGTTCCATACGGCATAAGTCGCATCCAGCGTAGCGGTAATCGTTTGCGCGCCGACGGCAACGGAAATCGATTTTATTCCGGTACCGCTGTCATCGGAAAAACTACCAAAGGCGTGGTAAACGCGTTGATTGGTTAGTTCGGGCGACCGGATACTCACAATGGGCTTGCCGTCAGGCAAGGTGATTATATAGGACTTGCTGGATTTGTTGCCGAGGTTATCGAGCGCCTCGACCACCATCGTATGCTCGCCGGGGCCTACACCGCTACTACCATTCGCCCATATTTTGATCTGATTGCCGTTGGATGTTATATCTTGATTGAGCAGCACATTGTCGATGGTGACGGAGATGCGTTGTACGCCGACGTTATCGGTGACATTGATACGATAGGTCACGCTACTTTGTGCGCGGTCTATGCCGATGATTTCGGGGTCGGGATCGCTACTGAAGGTGGGCGGTTGATCGTCAAATGGCAAAGGTGCCGCTGCGCCAAACAGCGCGTCGGCGCTCATCGCAAAGGCGTGGGCTTGGTGCATCATCTCATCAAAACGCAGTCTCACGCTGTCATTACGCGCCATCGCGATTTTCAATGCCCCTTGCCCCAAGCCCTGGCGATAGCCAATGCTATTCAACTTAACCGCACCGTATTCGAGCGTGTCGGTGGAACTCGCGCCACCCATATTAAAGTGGACGATGCCATCTAATATGCCATCGCCTTTGATATCGGCGTACATGCGGCGCGCCAAGCCTATTGACGTATAACTCGTATATGGCGGGGCATTGCTGATTTCGCTAATTGTCTTGGCATATGCCGATAATGCGCCGGTATAAAGGCCATAGGCATATTCTTTTGTAAACACGGTGGCCCCTGGATCGGCATCGATGATGCGCAACGGGCGGGTGGTTAAAACATCAATGCCGGCCCCAAGCAGCGTTGAGACTGCGGCATTGGCCTGTATTATCGCCGTATCGACATCCATGCGTTGGCTGATGTAATACTCCGCCAAGCCGGTCGCGATATAGGTGTAGGGCGTGATATTCAAGGTCACGGCGGCCGAGGGGGTATAAAAGCCTACCGCTTTTAATATGTCGTCCTTACCCAAATTGACCGCATTACCTGGGTTGGAAATATCCTCTATGTAAAAACCGGAGGTCACTTCGACGAGGATGGGGGCCTGAGTGGCGCGCCGCACGGCGGGTAATACGAAATAACCTGAATGATCGGTCTGGGCGCTGCCTATAAGCGCGCCCTTTTCTCCACCGACAAAGGCATAGACCTGCACCGAGGCCCCTTTAATCGGCCCGTCGATGACATATCCGCTGATAGAACCGGCGCGCGGACGCGGCGGCTGCGCGGACGACCCTGCACCACAGGCGACAAAAACCGTCACCAGGATACTGGCCAGTATCGCAGCGGCAAAACGCCCAAGGCCGCGTTTTAGATGATATATTACGTCCATTAAGTGCATCCCCACGCACTACCGTGTTAGTTGTATATTTTATATACAACCACACTGACCGCCTATTACGGCGTTGTTTATCCTGCTGTTTTCGACCCGCAATCAACTACGCCGTCGAACCCTGAAAGTATAGAGGATTGCGCCTAGCCTTAGGCCTGAGCCGTACATATAGGGAGTATAGATGAAGGTGTACTTAAAACTAGTCTAAAAATACCCCCGCGATAGCGGGGGTTAGCGACCTTTTGAGTGTTGCTAAAACCGGGTTAACTACGCGACTCATTAATCATTGCAGCCGCCGTCAGGACAAATAACACGATGTAAAAAATTGCCGCCATTTCCATTACTACCTCCTCCCCTCACGGGGCCAATTTGGGCAAAACAGAATGTGACTGCGTACTGCTGAATCGCAGGCTACCCTTCAAGCGTAGTCTATTTCCGATAACATGCAAGGTCTTTTTCCCCTAAACCTCGTACGGCCTTATCGAGATTGACTTCGCAAGCCCCGCCGCTTAGGCTATACGCTTGTTGTGTCAGGTGCCCCTGCGGTGTTCCGCCTTACAGGGGTGAAACGAGAAACCGGTGTACGCGCGAGTCCATCCGTACGCTATTCCGGTGCTGCCCCCGCAACGGTAAGCAAGTAGTCGTCCCGCAATATGCCACTGTGTTTCGACATGGGAAGGCGCGGGGTCTAGGGGTTTTCCCCCGCTTGCGAGCCCGGAGACCGGCCTGATCCACGAGTGTATTGGTATTGCGGTGGGCGATACCGGCGCGGTCTACCGTGGCCTGTTTGCCCCTTCCCAGTTTATTTTCGAGTCGGTGATCTCTGGTGAGCACACGCTGCTGCCCCGCGCTTTTTATCTCCGCCCCTGCGTCCGGCCAAGGCAAGACGACGGTAACGGCGGCTGTCGCGCATTGGCATCGCCGGCAAGGGCGGCGCGTGCGGGTATTTAAGACCGGCCCGGATTTTCTCGACCCCAAGGTCCTCGAAGCCGCCAGTGGTGCGCCGGTCTATCAGCTCGATTTGTGGTTGGGCGGCGTGGCGCATTGCCAATCCTTGCTATATGCCGCAGCGGCCGAGGCCGATCTGATCTTGGTCGAGGGCGTGATGGGCCTGTTCGATGGCGAGCCCTCCAGCGCCGATCTGGCGATGCGTTTCGGCTTGCCGGTCGCGGTGGTCATCGACGCCTCAGGCATGGGCCAGACCTTCGCCGCAGTCGCACACGGCGTGACACATTTCAATCCAGAACTGCGCATACACGGCGTGCTCGCCAATCGCGTGGGTAGCGCCAATCATCGTCAGTTGGTCGCGCACAACACACCGCATTTTTTAGGCGCATTGCCACGTAACGCAGAGGCCGAATTGCCGCGTCGTCATCTCGGATTAGTCGCCGCAACGGAAATCGCCGATATCGAGCGACGTATAGATCGTATGGCGGATCTGATCGGCGAGACGGCGCTCGCGGCATTGCCGCCGACGGTGGATTTTACAGCGGCGGCGCTCACCACCGGCACCGCAAGTTTGCAGGGCGTGCGCATCGGCGTCGCGCGCGATGAGGCATTTTCATTTATATATCACGCTAATTTGGATTTGTTACGCAGTCTGGGCGCGCACGTAGAATTTTTTTCGCCCTTGCACGAGACACAATTGCCGCCGCTGGATGCGCTATATTTACCCGGCGGTTATCCCGAATTACACCTCGCGGCCTTGGCGGCGAATGGCGCGATGAAACAGGCGATATGCGCCCATCACGCGGCGCATAAACCCATCGTCGCGGAATGCGGCGGCATGCTGTATGTGTTGGCGGAGATGATCGATGCCGAGGGCGGCGCGGGCAACATGACCGGATTATTGCCCGGCACCGCGCGTATGGCCAAACGCTTGACCAATTTGGGCCTGCATCGCGCGGCATTTCCGGCAGGCGAATTACGCGGCCACACCTTTCATTATTCGCAGGTCGAGGCCATGCCCGCGCCAGCGCAATGGAGTGTGCCACAACGCAGCACCGGCAAACCCGAGGGTGTGTGGCGCGATAAACGTTTATGCGCGTCGTATATGCACTGGTATTTCCCGTCGAATCCGACCGCCGTAGCACAACTTTTTACACCCTGACTTTCAAACCAAAGGAGCGCAACCATGCATATAGAACCGGGAATTTTAAATCAACTGAAGGTATTATTGGCAAACGGCGCATTGGTGGGCGTGTTGCTGCCTTATCTGCGTCAATTTATTTTTAGCCCGGCGTTATGGCTGCGCACTGCCATCGCGGCACTGTTTTTCAGCTTGTTTATGCAGAGTTTCCATATGGCGGTGGGTCCGTCGGAATTGCATTTCGTCGGCGCGATGCCGCTCTATTTATTGCTCGGTTTTTTACCCACGGTGTTTGGCTTCGTTGCCGGACTGTTATTGCAAGGCCTGATCTTCGAACCCTGGGATTTGGTGCATTTGGCGGTGAATTCCTTGTCCTTGATCGTGCCGTTGGCCGCGTTGCATTATACGCTGGGGCGTACACTGTTCGCGCAAAACGCGTTGCAACGCGCGCGCCTGCCGCAGGTGTTGCGCTTGGATACGTTGTATTATAGCGGCGTGACCTTGATGGTCGGATTTTGGTTGGCGGTGTCCGAAGTCGCCACGCCGTTTGCCGCGTGGGCGGGTTTTGCCGCGTCTTATATTGCCGTGGTGATGATAGAACCGGTGTTCACCTACGTCACCGTGCGCGCCTTGCAGACGCAAGGACATCGCGCCTGGGTGCAGCGTTGGTTTGCGCTCGCGCCCACGACACATTAAGCATCTATGCACAAAGTGTGGTTTGTCGGCGCGGGTCCCGGTGACCCGGATTTAATCACCGTCAAAGGCCGCGATTTGATCGCGCGCGCCGACGCGATTTTATACGCAGGCTCATTGGTTGCCGAGGCGGCGCTACGCTGGGCACCCGCCGATTGTGATGTCGCCGATTCCAAAGACATGACCTTGGAACAGATCAACACTTGGTTGATCACGCGCGCGCAACGACACGCGACGGTCGTGCGTTTGCAAACCGGCGACCCGTCATTGTACGGCGCGTTGATCGAAATGGTGCAGGCCTTGGACGCGGCGCACATTGCCGTGGAGGTGGTGCCCGGCGTTTCATCCGCGTTTGCCGCAGCGGCGGCGGCGGTGGAATCCTTGACCCTGCCCGAAGTCACGCAAACGGTGATTTTAACCCGCGTCGAAGGCCGCACACCGATGCCGGACGGCGAATCCTTGACCGACCTCGCGCGCCATCGCAGCACCTTGTGTCTGTTTTTGTCGATCACCTTATTGCATAAAGTAAAGGCGGATTTGCTGGCCGCCGGGTGGGCGTTAGAAACGCCCGTGATCGTCGTCCACAAGGCCTCGTGGCCCGGCGAAGAACAAATTATACGCGGCACGCTGGCCGATATCCGCGCACGTTGCAAGGCCGCGCACATTAACAGTCAGGCGATGATTATCACCGGCCCCACTTTGGGCGCGCGTACTTGGGAGACCTTGGCGCGCTCTAAACTTTATGACGCCACCTTTAGCCACCGTTTTCGCAAGGTGAAAAAACCCGCCGCGACCGAGGAACCTGTATGAACGAAACTATTTTATTAATCGGCCACGGTTCACGCCACACGGCGGGCAATACCGAGATTTTGCAATTCAGCGAACAATTGCGCGCGCGTCGCCCCGACTGGGATATCGAGGTGTGTTTTATCGAATTTTCCGATGTTTTAGTGCCCGACGGTTTACATCGCGCGGCGCGCAAATCGCAGCGAGTGATCGCGGTACCGTTGATACTCAATGCCGCCGGTCATGTCAAAATGGAGGTGCCCGCGCATATCGCGCACGCCCGCCGGCATTTTCCGCACACCGATTTTGTGTACGCGCGCCACTTGGCCGCCAGCGAATCCATTCTGAAGGTGTTGCGTCGCCGCCTGCAACAGGCCATGCTAAGCTTAGACATGCCCGATCCGCGCAACACGGGTTTAATATTACTCGGGCGCGGTTCGTCGGATCGCGCCGCGAATGGCGAGGTGGCGAAAATGGCGCGTTGGTTGTTTGAAGAGACCGAACACGATTGGGTGGATATCGCCTTCACCGGCATCACCCATCCGCGTTTAGAGGCGGCCATCCAACGCCAGGCACGCTTAGGCATGATGCAAAGCGTTGTACTGCCCTATTATTTATTCACCGGCACCTTGATGGAACGCATAGCAAGACAAATTGAGCATGCGCGCGCGCAATATCCGCAAATGCGTTTTGCACACACCGGTTATTTCGGTTTTGAAGAAGAGATCTTGGCCTTGGTCGAACAACGCGTGGCCGAGGCGCGGCGCGAATTAAAACCCGTCATGATGGAATGCGACGGGTGTAAATTCCGCCTGGTCGCGGAAGAACACGGGCATGGCCATCACCACCATAGCGATGCGGCACCGGCCGATGCCGAGGCACACGATCACGATCACACGCACCCACACGAGCATATACACGCATGAGCGCCAACATCGTCACCGAGCAACTCACACCGGCCGGTCAACAGATCGAACATGATTCGTTTGCGATCGTCGATGCCGAGGCGGGCGCGCATGCTTATAGCGCCGCGCAATGGCAAGTCGTGCGGCGTATGATACACGCCACTGCGGACTTTGAATTTAACGGCCTAACGCGTTTCCATCCTCAGGCCATCGCAGCGGGCATACAAGCCTTGAGCAAAGGCAGCCCCATTTTTGTCGATGTGGACATGATACGCGTTGGCCTATCGCAACCGCGTTTGCAACACTTTGGCGTACAGGTGCATCAATTTATTTCCGACGCCGATGTCATCGCGAGCGCACAAGCCCAGAATTCCACGCGCGCGGTGCAGGCCGTGCGCAAGGCCCACACTGCGGGATTCTTGCATCGCGGCATCGCCGCAATCGGCAATGCACCGACGGCGTTATTGGAAATTTTGCGCTTGATCCGCGAAGAAGGCGTGCGTCCGGCGCTGATCGTCGGCATGCCGGTCGGATTTGTGTCAGCAGTTGAATCGAAAGAGGCGCTTGCGCAACTCACCGACACACCATGGATCATCACCGCAGGCCGCAAAGGCGGTTCGACGCTGGTCGTTGCCGCACTACACGCCTTGTTGGCCCTGACTGAAACCCAGGCACGCACGGCGACCGCGTAAGCACCATGGACGAAAAACCCAAAAAAGGCACACGTACCGGCTTTACGACAGGCGCCTGCTCCGCCGCCGCCGCGCGCGCTGCGACCTTGGGTTTGATCCACGGCAGCGTGCCTGAGAATGTCGAATGTGTTTTACCGAACGGTCAAATAGTGCGTTTTGACATCAGTGAAGGACAGCGCGAAAATGAACACGCACAGGCGGTGATTATTAAAGACGCGGGTGACGACCCTGATTGCACCCATGGCGCGCACATGACCGCGCGCGTGACGTTACGTCGCGATCAACCTGGATTAGTCATATTGAAAGGCGGCGCGGGCGTGGGCACGATCACGCAACCCGGATTAGGATTGCAGGTCGGCGGCCCCGCGATCAATCCGGTACCACGCCGCAATATCGAAGAAAATGTGCGCGCCGTCGCGGGCGATTTATTGAATTCCGCCGGTTTAGAAGTTGAGATATCCGTCCCCGGCGGTGAAGAAATGGCGAAAAAGACGCTGAATTATCGCTTAGGCATCATCGGCGGCATTTCGATATTGGGCACCACCGGCATCGTGCGCCCGTATTCCACCGCAGCGTTTCGCGCCAGCGTCATTCAAGCCATTGAGGTTGCCGCCAGCCAAGGCCAAACCACGGTGGTGTTGACGACCGGCGGACGCACCGAAAAATTTGTGATGCGCGAATTACCGCAACTGCCCGCCGCGAGTTTTGTGCAAATGGGCGATTTTTTGAAATATGCGTTGGATACTATAGTGAAGTGTAACGTCCCACACGTCGTCATCGGCGGCATGGTCGGCAAGCTGACCAAGATGGCGCAGGGCGAGACCATGACCCATGCCGGGCGCGCCGAGGTGGACACCGCCTTGTTGGCCGGCCTGGCGCGCGAAATCGGCGCGCCCGCAGATGAGGTCACAGCCATCGCTGCGGCGGAAACCGCGCGCTTCGCCAGCGAACGCATGGAGGCCTTGGGGCTCACCCATGCCTTTCACAACGCCTTGGCGCAACGTGTTTACACCAGTATAAGCGCGCGTTATCCACAACAATTTTCGTTGCGTGTATTGGTGTGTGATTTCGACGGGAATAAATTGGCAGAGGCGCCGGTTTAAATGCACACGCAAACGATAGTCGAATGTGAGCGCGTTATATCCGCTACAACAAAAAAGAGAGACACAGTAGGGTGCAATGCGCGTAGCGCATTGCACCCTACATAAAATTTGATTTTGGAATCAACGCCATGACCACTTATCATATCATCGGTGTACTCGATAACGGCGTAGACGGCCTGACGCCCGCCGCGTTACGCGTCATCCAAAATGCGCAAATCGTGATCGGCGGCGCGCGCACCTTGCAAGTGTTTGCATCGCACTTCGCCCCTGACGCGCAACAACTCGACCTAACCGGACGTTTGCCGGCGGTACCGAGCTGGGTCAAAGACGGCTTGGAACGTAGCGCTACGGTCGTGGTATTGGCCACCGGCGATCCACTGTGTTACGGCATCGCGCGCTATTTGATCGACCGCCTACCCGATGCGCGTTGCGATATCATCCCCAACCTTTCCACTGCGCAATTGGCGTTTGCGCGTCTGAATCTGCATTGGCAAGATGCCGCCATGATCTCCGCCCACGCGCACGACAACGGCGAATGGATCAGCGGCGCCGATCCGCGTCATGCCTTGTATCCGATTTTGCAGGCAACGACCGCCAGCAATAAACTCGCTATTTTCACTAGCCCCCAAAATACCCCGGCGCGTATCGCGCGCATGTTATTGGCCGAAAATTTTGGTGCCGAATGGCAAGTCGCGATTGCCAATTCCTTATTGCAATCGAATGAACGCATCGTCGGCCCGATCTCCATCGCGGAGGCGGCTCAATGCAACAGCGACGCGCTGAATATCATGATATTGTGGCGCGCCACAGCACCCGCCCCCATCCTGCACGGCCTGCGCGACGACGCCTTTGTGCAACGCAAACCGGAAAAGGGCTTGATCACCAAACGCGAGGTACGAACGGTGTCTCTCGCCTATTTGCAATTACACGCGCGCAGTATCGTGTGGGACATCGGCGCAGGCTCGGGCGCGGTGGGTTTGGAAGCGGCGCGTATATGCCCGCTCGGCCATGTATACGCCGCAGAAAAAAATCTCGACGACGCCGATAACGCGCGCGAAAATCGCTTACGTCTAGGCGTTTTTAATTATACGCTGGCCCACACCAAGGCCCCTGCAGGCTTGGGCGACTGGTTAGATCCCGACGCAGTATTTATCGGCGGATCGGGCGGCGAGTTGGAAGAATTGATTTCGTACAGTCTACAACGCATGACGCCCGGCGGTAAATTGGTGATGAATTTTGTCACGTTTGAAAACCTCGCGCGCGCACTGACCACGCTCAAAAATCAGGGTGCGACTTGGCAAGTGACACAAATGCAAGTCGCGCGTTCGCAACCTATACTCGATATGCAACGGCTGGCGGCGGAAAATCCGGTGTGGATTATTTGCGCGCAGGCCAGAGAACAAATCGTATGACCGCCCCCTCTTTTGGCCGATTGATCGGTGCCTCGCTAGGACCCGGCGATCCCGGTTTGATCACCCGTCGCGCGTGGGACGCGCTTTGCGCCGCAACATTCTGGACTTATCCAGTGCGCAAACACGGCGGGGAAAGTTATGCATTGGAGATCGCGCTGCGTGCCGGATTGCCGCTGCCCGCACAACACACGCCGCTGGTATTCCCTATGACCCACGACCGCGCGGTGTTGCATCGTTACTGGCATACAGGCGCGGCGGCGGCGATTGAATTTTTACAACGCGGCATCGACGTAACCTTTTTAGTGGAAGGCGATGCATCGACCTATTCTACGTTTGGACATTTGGCGCGCGCAGTCGCGCAACAAGCGCCGCACATCGCCATCGAAACGATACCGGGCGTATCATCTTATCATGCGGCAGCGGCGCGCGTGAATCAATCCTTGGCGGATACCGACGACACGTTGGCTATACTCCCCGCCGGGTATGGCGTGGCCGAGGTCGAACGCATGCTCAATAATTTCGACACGCTGGTACTATTGAAGGTTAAACCCTTACTCGATGATCTGTTACATATGTTAGAACGCAAAGGTTTGTTAGAACACAGTTATTTTGTCGAAAAAGCAGGCGCCCCGCAAGAACGCGTGGTGCGCGAGGTGCGATCATTATTCGGCACCAAGGTCAATTATTTATCGTTGTTAATCGTCCACAATCCGCAGCGCGCCAAGCGAGACATGGTGCGTGGTTGTCGCAAACCCGTCGCAAAGGAAGCCCATGAACTCGCCGAATAACCCACGCGTCGTCATCGTCGCGATCACCCGCCACGGCGTCAAACTCGCCGCGCGGCTGGCGCAAGACCTGCCCGAGGCCGAATTATTGATCGCGGAAAAATTCACAACAGAGACTCCTGCGCTGAGCAATCCAAAGCGATTTTACAGCGGCGCCTTGCGCGACGAAATCGGCGGATTGTTCGAGCAGTTCGATCAGATTATTTTCCTGGTGTCGTTGGGCGCGGTGGTGCGTTTGATTGCGCCGCATTTACGCAATAAAGAGGTAGACCCCGGCATTACCGTCGTCGATGACGCCGGAGAATTTGCTATCCCCGTGTTGTCAGGCCACGTCGGCGGCGCGAATGCCTATGCGCAACGCGTGGCGGATATCCTTGATGCACGCGCGGTGGTGACCACCGCCTCGGATGTCGGCAAGACGATTCCCGTCGATATTTTGGGACGTGAGTTGGATTGGCAGGTAGAAGCGCCCAAGATCAACATCACACGCGTGTCGGCACATGTCGTCAATGGCGAAATGATCGCCTTTGTGCAAGAACACGGTGCGCGCCAATGGTGGACGCGCACCACCGCCTTACCGCCCAACATCCATTTGTTCGACGATATCAACGCCGTGGATCTGAATAAATTTCGCGCCGTGTTGTGGGTCACGCGTCGCGTCATCGATTCCGAATGGTGGCTGCGTTTGCCGGAGCGCCTGGTCGTCTATCGTCCGCCGCTGGGACAAGATAAATGACAGTGATTTTAGGCATCGGTTGTGATCGAGACACCAGCTACGCGACGCTGATTACAGCGGTGGAATTGGCGCTCGATGCGCGCAAGCTGACGCGCGCCGATGTGTGCGGCCTCGCCAGCATAGACAAAAAAAATGATGAGCGCTGTCTGTTGGAGCTCGCAAAAAAAAATAATTGGCCGTTACACTTTTTCACCGCGCAACAACTGGCGGATGTAGCAGTTCCCAACCCTTCGGAAACGGTGCGGCGTTTT
>CAKKRP010000063.1 GCA_919902765.1 Gammaproteobacteria bacterium
GCTGGATACCACCGCTACTGTTGAAACGCTGGTACTGCTGGCATCTACCTATTTTTCACAAGGCCGGTTTAAAAGCGCCGCAGGCTATTTTAGGCGCCTCACCGAGTTATTTCCCGAAGATTTCCAACACCTCAATAATCTCGGCGTTACCTTAGAGGCTCAAGGCGATTTCGCAGGCGCACTGTACACTTACCGGAAGGCAATAGCACTCGCACCGCGATACCAAAAAGCGCACTATCACCTTGGAAATCTATTGCAACGTATGGGCGAACTAGCCGAGGCGAAAATCGTCTATCAACATGCCTTAACATTGGATGACAAAAATGTTTCTATTTTAATCAATCTCGCTATTATTTATTTGCACCAAGACGAGGCGCACGCCGCAGTGATTTTATTAAAGAAGGCGACGCATTATTCACCGCAGCATTTCGATGGTTGGCTAAATCTAGGTTACGCCTATTATATTTTATTCGAATTAGAAAACGCACACAGGAGTTACGCGCGCGCGCAAAAACTCTCCCCACGTTCGCCACTGATATTTAACAATATCGGACTGCTACTACAAGCCAAAGGAGAATACACCGAGGCGCGCGATGCCTTCCAACATGCCTTGACGCTCAATCCCGATTTCATCGAGGCTAAACATAATCTCGGACTTTTAGCATTGGGGCAATTCCAATTTGAAGAAGGCTGGCGCGGATACCATGCGCGGCCCACGCGACGCTATACATCGTTACCCTTGCCCCAGTATAAAAATACCGCAATCTATCAAGGATATCCCCTGTTTATACACTCAGAACAAGGCTTGGGTGATGAATTTTTTTTTATGCGTTTTTTCCCTGGACTGATAAATCAAGGGATAGACGCGTATTACTACACGACGAGCAAATCCTACGCGCCGCTTAGTCGCTCATTAGGTTCACGCATCGTCAACAAACCACCTAGTCATGCCATGGGTTCACATGTATTGCTGGGAGATTTGCCATATATAATGGGAATAGACGCTATAACAAAAATTCCCTCCGCCTTGCCGCTGTGTCCAGATGTCAATCACTTAAAACGGATGCGCAACAAATTATCCACACTGCCTAAGCCCTGGATAGGCATCACCTGGCGCGCCGGTATGCCCGGTATAAATCAGCTCGCTAAAGCTATCCCACTGGAACAATTGTTGGGAATATTCCTAGAATTCACCGGCACCTTGATTATCTTGCAACGCGAGCCCACCGCACAGGAATTAGCACTCATCAGCCAATGTGGTTTGCGCTGTGTAATTCACAATGCAGCCAACGCCAATGCCGATCTTGAAGACAGCTTAGCCGTGCTTGCTTTACTAGATGAATATATCACCGTTAACAATACCAACGTACACCTGCGCGACGGCCTGAATTTGCCGTCCAAGGTACTAATCCCTTGGCCGCCTGAATGGCGCTGGGGGAACGATATTACCGCCAGCCCCTGGTTTAAAAATTGTGCGATATACAGGGAAAATAAAGGCAAACAATGGAATACGGCGTTGGCACTCCTAAAAAATACCCTGGCATGTTAGGTGCATCGTATGCTGCATCCTTAGCCTAGAGCGTCAATATGATACGCGTATTCATCGGTTATGACCCACGAGAGGCGATTGCCTTTAGCGTGCTGACCCACAGTATACACGCGCGCGCCTCGCAGCCGGTGGCGATTACACCCATCATGCTCAGCCAGCTCAACGGCGTTATGACCCGCGAACGCAATCCGTTGCAGTCCACGGATTTTTCGTTTTCGCGCTTTCTAACACCTTACCTGTCGAATTTTGCCGGCTGGTCGTTGTTCATGGATTGCGACATGCTGGTGTTGGATGACATCGACAAACTATGGTCTTTACGCGACGAACGCTACGCGGTGATGGTCGTCAAACACGAACATGTCCCGCGTGAAGATCGAAAATTCCTCAATCAAGCGCAAACCAAATATCAAAAAAAGAATTGGTCCAGCGTCATGTTATTTAATAACGCAAAATGTCAAACTCTTACAAAGGATTACGTAAATCACGCCAGCGGGCTGGAACTACACCAATTTAAATGGCTGGACTCTGAAAATTCGATTGGAGAAATTCCCCATCAATGGAACCACTTGGTTGGTTATGATCCCCCGTCAAAAAATATGTCCCTGGTACACTACACCATTGGTGGACCCTATTTTAACGCCTACGCCGATTGTGAATATGCGGCACAATGGCACCACGAAAAGGAGCAGATGCTATCATGTCTACAGTCCTAGAATCACCGCAAATTTCCTCTATCGAGATGGATTATACAGCTACATCTGCCCGTTTACCCGAAGATTTGATACAACATTACTTATCTAATTTGGCGTTCTGCGATGGCCCGCAAGACCTCGTAAATAAATTACACGAAATGATCGAACCTATCAGTATTGAATACTTAGAGGCCAATCGCGAGTCATTGTACATTCTTGGAACGATTTGGACAAACGCGGTATACCGTAATATATTCATGCGTGATGGAACCTACTTTCCGTTGGAATTACTGGTAATACCGCCCTTATTCAATAGCTTAGGCTGGCAATATGATTACGATGACGGTTGGCGCGCGCTGCGCAACGTATTTAATGTTTCGGGCATAGATAAAAATAGCCCTCAAGAAGAGGTCGTTCAATCATTGATTATGGGAACGTTTATCGACGCTATCTTCAGTTCGCCGGAAAACGCTCTAGCGAAGGCGGCCGACGATTTCCGTGATCTTAGCGACCGCGATGACTACACCGTAATATTGCTAAAAACGGGCACCCTGTTTGGCCAATATGGCTGGTTTTTTCCTAGCGGCTAACGAGTCATTATAATTTTCGACACCTATTGAACTGCATTATTGCTTTTTTCCAACGCCCGAGCGTGACGCGTGGACGCGCATCAATCACTAAAGAGTGCCCTCGCAAACAAGGACCATAATACGTCCGAATGCATTGCGAATGAGTTGATACGTACAAACCCTAACGATGCCTTCGCTCACGAGGCGCTCGGTCATTGCTATGTAGCGCGAAATATTACGCCTAGCGCATTAAATGAATTTACAAAATGCATAGAACTAGATCCTGTAAACCTCCCGGCGTTGAATAATCTAGGCGTTTTATATGCACGAGACGCCGACTACGTGCGCGCATCACAGTATTTCAACATCGCACACAAACTGAATCCTAACAACTTTGAAACACTCTATCACTTGGGCCTAGTCGAGCATCGCCAATCCCATATGGATTTGGCGGCAAAATATTATAAGCATTGCCTTACGATAAATCCTATGCATACGCAAGCGTTGGTGGGTTATGTCAATTCCTCAGAAACGTTAGACATAAACGAAGATGTAGCCAATACATTGACCGCCATTCTTGACGCGCGGCCAGATCATTATGAGGTATATGGGATACTTGCAAATCTGTATTTTTCCATGTTCAAGAACGATTTAGCACTTAAGGTGCTAAAGCAGGCGATACGCTTATATCCTGATTCCGCGACTTTTTCAAGCGCATATCTGTTTTCATTGCACCATAATCCACACATCAGCCGAGAAGAAGTATTTTCCGAACATGTTGCAGTTGCCGCCAACCTATTGGGCGCTAAATCGCCTACCAACGTCCAATACAGAAAGCCGAATAAGAAACTGCGCATCGGTTATGTTTCCCAAGATTTTCGCGATCATTCCGTCGCATATTTCACTCGTACGCTGTTTAATAATTTCGATTCGAACAAATTTGAAGTATTCGGGTACTATACGCACAACGTACACGATACTACTACGACCGCATTTAAAGCCTCGGCGAACACTTGGCGGGATATCCATAATTTAGACGACGACGCGGCAAGCCTACTTATCAACAATGACAATATCGATATCTTATTCGACCTCAGCGGATACACGGCGGGCAATCGTCTTGGTATATTCGCTCGCAAACCATCGCCCATACAAATTAGTTATATAGGCTACCCCGATACTACCGGTCTGGCCACAATAGACTATCGTATTACCGACCGTATCGCAGACCCAGTGGAATATGCCGATACATTATACACAGAAGAACTCATCCGCCTTCCTTCTTGTTTTTTGTGTTATTCCCCGCCACCGTTCGTACCAGAGATCACCTCATCTCCATCAGCATCCAAGGGTTATATAACGTTTTCTTCGTTTAATAAAAGTAGCAAAATCAGCGACGCAACACTGCTTTTGTGGCGAGACCTGCTGTCAGTGGCGCCGAATGCCAGACTTGCCATTAAAAGCTCGTCAATAACAAACGTCAAGCAAGCTGATTTACTACGCAAGCGGTTTTCTATGTTTGGCATCGATACACGACGCATCGACGTGCTTCCTGCCGCAGCCACCGTCCAGGAACATTTATCTATCTATAATTATGTCGATATCGCACTGGATACCACACCATACAACGGTACGACCACCGTATTCGAATCGTTGTGGATGGGAGTGCCGGTCGTCACGCTGGCCGGAGACCGCCATGTATCGCGAGTCGCGGCGAGCATCTTATCTCACGCGGGATTAGATCAATTAGTGGCTACCTCAGCATCGGAATATGTCGCCATCGCCGCCGGACTGGCTTCAAATAAGGCGTCGCTCGCTGAATATCGTACCCATTTACGCAGACGACTATCCTCATTGAGCCTGGTGGACAGCGTGATGTTCATGCGCGATTTTGAACACATGTGCCGGAATATCGGCCATAGTTCATCGTAAAAACGGATACACTATGAAAGATCATGCGGAACTAAAACGCCTGTTATACGGAAATGACATATCGGCTGCTATCGCATTAGCGAATAGCCTAATTGCGGACGACCCATTAGATGAGGGCGCTCACGAGATACTAGGGCACTGCCACATGCGCATGAATGAGCGAAACCTGGCTATTCAAGATTTCCATCGCTGCCTTGAATTAAATCCAAAAAACGCATCCGTGTTAAGCAACCTGGGGACGTTATATGCGCGTTTAAAAATTTTTGACAAGGCCCTTTTCTATCTACAAGAAGCCGCTACGCTACAACCCGATAACAAAGATATACTGCATAATATAGGACAAATTTACGTATTGAGAAACGAATTTTTCTCCGCCGCGCCCTATTTCGCGCGCTGCTTGGCATTGTATCCCAATCATATCAACGCACTTTATGGTTTAGCGAAGGTTGCCGCATCTGAAGGCCGTCACACCGACGCCTGCACCATTTTGCATAACGCCCTGACGATAGATCCGTTATTCGCAAAGGCCTATTCCTTCTTGGCCGAGTGCTATCAAATTCTAGGCCAAGTGGATGACGCGTTACTATTTTTAAAAAAAGCCATTGCGCTTTTCCCGGCCAATCATTTAATCGTAGACGCCTATCTATTTGCCCTACATACCAGCGAATTGATCGACAAAGCGACGTTATTCAACGAACATAAACGGGTCTCTAAAGATGCCTATACCTTTGGCGCCCCTCGGCTTAGAGATTCGACAAAGAAAAGCCCAGAGAAGGTCCGCATCGGTTATGTATCACCCGATTTTAAAACACATTCAGTCGCTTATTTCACACGTGCTTTATTCGAACACTATGATAGATCCAAGTTTGAATTATATATGTACCGCGCCAACGCTAAGTGCGATCAGGTCACCGATCTATTTGCGGGGCTTTCTACGGTGCATCGGGATATAAGCGCATTGGACGACGAATCCGCTTACGAATTGATCGAAAAGGATAAATGTGATCTCTTGTTCGATCTCGCCGGACATACGGCTGGAAACCGTTTAAATGTATTTGCGTTAAAACCTGCGCCTTTGACTATCACGTATATCGGTTATCCTAACACCACAGGATTACCGAATATGGACTATCGGATTACGGACCCTATTGCGGATCCCATAGGCGTAACCGACGAACTGCATACTGAACGTTTAGTCCGCCTTCCTACTTGTTTTTTATGTTATACGCCACCCTCCGATGCCCCATCGTTGTCACCCAGCCCATATATTAAAAAAAAATATATCACGTTCGCATCCTTTAACAAATTCACAAAAATCACCGACTCGACGATACACATGTGGAAACGAATTCTTGAACTTGTGCCGAATTCTCGTTTGGCAATAAAAAGCCCATCAAATATCAGCGATCAATCGGCGTTACGTCTGTGCGTACGTTGCAAGACGCTTGGCATAGACGTATCTCGCATCGACATATTACCTTCCGCCCCCACCCTAGTTGAACACCTTAACGTATATAATTTCGTAGATATCGCGTTGGATTCATACCCTTACAACGGCACTACCACCACATTTGAGTCTCTATGGATGGGCGTTCCTGTAATAACGCTGATGGGCGATCACCATGTCGCACGGGTAGGGGCTAGCATATTGACCCACACCGGGCTGGACGCATTTATTGCGGAAACGCGCGATAGCTATATCGAGCGCGCGTGTACACTGGCCAACGACACCAATACCTTAACCAACCTCCGTCGCGACTTAAGGTCTCGGCTTTCAAGCCTCCCCGCCGCTAACGGATCAGAATATATGCAACACTTCGAACGTGCTTGTATACAAATGCATGAAAACGCCGACGATTTGCGTAGCTTATACCGTTGAATTCAACTATAAATTTGGCATGTTTTTCGCTGTTTATCGTGACAAACCCTGCGAGTTATTACCATGCCCCCCAACATCGACTACCCCGAACCGCTGCTAACACTGAAATTGCCGGGTGGTGCAAACATACTACTCATTAATGATATACGCGAGTACGTCACATATGTGATACTTGAAAACGACGACTGGTTTGAGCCGGAAATAAAATTTGTGCGATCTTATTTACAACCCGGTATGAATGCTTTAGACATCGGTGCAAACGCCGGCGTATACGCACTCTCAATGGCTAAGTGCGTAGGAGAAAAAGGTTATGTAATCGCCTTTGAGCCTACCGCACGTATGGCCGCCTTGCTGGAAAAAAGCGTAGAACTCAACGGATTCTCTAATTTAGAAGTGGTATGCGCCGCGATCGGCGATAAGGCAGGCGTATCGACATTAATTAATCGCGGCGTTTCCGTTGCTAACCATATCACCGCCTACAATGCGAACGCAAAAAATGGCAGCTTGGTTAAAACTTACAGGTTAGATGACGTAATCACCCCTAGTACCGCCAGACGATTTGATTTTGTTAAAATAGATACGGAAGGAAGTGAAAAGGCTATACTGGAAGGGGCGGACAATTTTCTAAAATCCATGTCGCCATTGATCATGGCGGAAGTCAAACACGGTAACACCTTAGATTTTTCAATAATCGATATCTTTAAGGCGCATGAATATAAAGCCTACCGCCTGGTGCCCGCATTCGACTGTCTGGTACCGTTTACACAGGGAGAGCAGGTAGACACCTACCTGCTCAATCTATTTTTTGTCAAAAAAGATCTGGAAGAAACGCTTGCTCAACGCGGCCTATTGATAAAAACCTTACCGCCAAATGTAACAACGGACGGTCTAACGAAATGGGAAAATATCCTGGGTAATTTTTCCTACGGAAAATCGTTTATGGAAGAATGGGTACAAAAAACCAAAACAAAAGTGCTGCCAGAGTGGAAAACTTATGAGCGACTGCTAAATTGCTATCTGATGTCCCGCGATACGCAACACTCGTTGGAATCCAGATTCGCGTACCTTTCCGCCGCCGCCGCTGGAATCGGCCAGCTTTTAGATTCGTTTTCTAATGTCGCGCGATTGCTCACGGCGGCAAGAATTTGCCTGGATTTTGGATTTCGATCTCCTGCCGCGAACATAATAAAAGCGATACGCAACGCGATTGCCGATGGCGTAAAGATAGATCTTTCCGAGCCCTTTGTGCTGCAATCGCCGGACGCCGAACTGAACCATCAGATCGACAATTTCATAAGCTGGCTCAACGCCAGTCTATATATCGATTTTACACTGCTGGATGGATTCACAGGAATGGTCTCTAAACCGGTAAAGGACGCGGCTTCCGACTACTACCATAATACAAAATATCAATCTCAAAAACTGGAAAGAAAATTCTTCGTTTATGACCAACTGCAATCCAATGCGGCAACCGCTCGTCCACCGATGCTGCTTACCAAGCATACTCAGGACAATATAAATGATGAATTCTGGAGTTCGTTAATAAAGGGTGATATTTCTATTCTTTGTGGCAATAAGAGCGTAGCGTTTTTGCAGCAAGCAACACGTTGACCGGGTGATATTCGAAAAAATTCGGATATCATTATTTAAGCGATATTCTAGCGTCATGGACACACTTTTAGGCAAAAATGAAAAAAAATAAATCCATTATAGATCAAGCGGAAACACTTTTTTCTCAAGCAAACGAAGCGCAGGCGCACGAAGAATACGCACAGTCCGCTCAATTATATACAAAAATATTGGATCTTATCCCAAACAACTCCCAGGTACTTTACCAACTAGGTCGAGTAAAACATTTACAAGGAGAGACACGCGAATCTATTTCCATCTTAACGATGGCTCATCAATTGGAGCCAAAAAATGCCGAGATCTGCTTCAGCTTGGGCGTTGCGCTAAGTAAATTGGGTGACGAGCATACCGCGCTATCCTATTACAATAAGGCCTTAGAGTTAAACCCGCACCTGATAAGCGCATGGATAAATGCCGCTCGATCGTATATATCGCTTTCGGATCACAACTCGGCCATTAGATGTTACGAAAAGGCTATTTCAATTAATCCGCAGTCTATTCCCGCGCTGCTAAGCCTTGGAATACTCACCAAAATACGTGACCCGGACGTCGCTATCGAAAAATTAAAAAAAGTCGCGGCGTTGGATCCTTACTGTAAGGATGCGCATTATCAATTGGCAAGCATATACAGCGGCCGTTTACGGCAAGAAGACGCCAACAGATCGCTGAAATCCGCACTGGAGTTGGATGGATACCCCGCCCATGTACACTCCGCCTATCTGTTCTCTTTGTTATATCAAAATGTGTTGGATCCCGACTTTATATTTTCTGAACATCTGGCGTGGGCCGATATTAATAAATCGCAACAACCCGCTTATTATCGAAACACCCGCGATATCTCACGCAAAATAAACCTAGGCTTTGTTTCTACCGATTTCGTTTTCCATCCCGTGATGTCTTTCTTTACCCCTATTGCCAAAAATATCGACCGCAGCAGATTTTCTATTTTTTGTTACTCGAATGTAGAGTTACCGGACAATTATACCGCAATAGTTAAGCCCCTGGCGGACGGATGGCGGGACATCCGCGGCATGCGCGACGACGCCGTTTGCCGGAAAATCGCCACAGACGAAATCGATATACTATTCGATTTGGGTGGACATACTGCGGCAAATCGCTTGGGTGTTTTTACCCGCAAACCCGCTCCATTGCAAATATCGTATATCGGCTATCCTTTCACTACGGGTCTAAAAACCATAGACTATAGAATTACCGATAATATCGCCGACCCAATCGGCGCCACTGAACAATACTATACCGAAACACTGATTCGTCTGCCGCATAGTTTTCTTTGTTACATGGGCGTTACAATACCGATAAAAAAGGCGCCTCCGAGCATACAACGTGGATATATTACTTTTGGCTGCTTCAACAATTATCTCAAACTGTCGCCGCATTCATTACAGCTTTGGGCGACGCTACTACATAGCGTGCCACGTTCTCGCCTGTTACTGAAAAGCTCTACCGCCAATTTCACTGACGCCAAAGCGATCCTACTGGCACGATTTCTCGCTTTAGGAATAGACGAATCAAAAATTACTTTTTCAGAACATGTGCCTGACGCATCTAAACATCTTGACAAATATAATGGTGTAGACATCGCCCTCGATACCTACCCCTACAACGGGACGACTACAACTTGTGAGGCGTTATGGATGGGCGTTCCGGTAGTGACTTATGCGGGCAATATTCACGTCAGCCGAGTCGGCGCTAGCCTGCTGACAAGCGCTGGGTTAACACATCTAATCGCCAATACAGACGAAGAATTTCTGAGTATATGCAAACGCCTTACGGTAGACCATGCGGCCCTATCGGAATACCGGTCTACGTTGCGCACCCATCTACTCAACACCCCATTGGGAAACCCCAGTGTTTATATAAAAAATTTTCAACACGAACTGGAATCCGTTTGGCAGGAATGGTGTTCCCGTACTGCAAACGAAGTCGTCGAACAAGAAACTTCAAACAGCGACGCTACTGAATACTCTCCAAAATCGGTTTTATTTAGCAATACAATCTCGCTGCGTATGCCAGGAGATATTGCGATCATTGTTCCAAACGACATCAATAATCTCACGACCTATTCCATCTTGGAACAAGACGATTGGTTTGAAGTGGAATTGGATTTTCTGCGTAACGCCATCACTCGCGGGCAGTGCGCAGCGGATATTGGGGCGTATTTAGGTGTATATGCATTAACACTGGCGCATCTGTGCGGCGACTCCGGTGTAGTTTGGGTTGCATCTGAGAAAGGCGATGCACACAATATGTTGGAAAAAAGCATTGCCGCCAACAAATTTGATAACATTCGCATGATCGATCGGTTGCCCTCTACCGATGCCACGTTCGATATGTTGGTAAAAACACACGCGATAGGTCCATTGGACTTCATCCGAATCGACCCCGCGTTGGATATTCCGCGATTTTTTTCAGGCGCCGCTGACTACTTTAAAAACAACTCGCCATTGATTATGGTAAATATCAAAACACCACATGGCTATGACATGACGCGCGTAGAAATGCTTACCAAAACCGGTTACCAGGCGTATCGAATAGTGCCTGGACTACAATGCATCGCGCCTTTCCAAGCGAATTCCGCTTTAGAGAGCACCTCGATAGTGATATTTTTTGCCAAACCGGACCGCGCCTACGCCCTAAATAGCGCCGGTAGGCTTGCTTTACAACCGGCAGGGTCTAATAATCCAGAATCCAACATCGACACTCACTGGCAAGATGTAATGCGTAACTGGCCTTATGCAAAAAAATTATTTCCTCATTGGTCTAAGTATACGCGCCGCTCGCCATCGCCGCATTGGGAGATGTATGAGACTATTATTAACCTGCATTTTAGCGCGCATATAGGAAAACATCCTATCAATTTACGTTATGAAATGTTATCTCGCGCGATGATTTTGGGTGCAGAACTCATCAACAAGCACGCGAATATACCCAGACTGATGACGCTCACGCGTATTTGCTTTGATCTGGATTTTCGCTCACTCGCCCTCAATTTGCTGCAAAATATCAATAATATATTGCGGCAAGGCGCGGAAATAGAATTTAATGAACCCTTTATCCCTTTGCGGAAACGCTTTGAGCTTTTAGAGAGCTCTGTAAATATGGAAAAATTTTGCCGGGCCAATGTGCTTGAACAGTGGACAATAGGTTCATGTCATACCGGTTACGCGGCCCCGCCCAATCATAGCGCACCTCTTACCTATGAACGTACGCTAGGATTCGATCACCCCTCTTTAGAACGACGCAGGATATTGGAGCATTACCTCCATAGGAACTCATTAGCGCTGGTGCCTACGACCATGTTAACGACACCATCACCGTCGAATATAAATTCCGAATTTTGGCGCGCGATATCAGAAAAAAAATTAATACTGGGAAACAGCAAATAGTAATCGATGCGCTGAAGTCATTTCCGCTACGCCAGCGACTTGCCACTATTTTTCACTACGAACAGCGATTTTAAAATACGATCTTGCGCCAATAATTGGCAAGCTTCTGGCTTAATTTACTGGGTATTTTTAAATGAATGGTCTCGCTCACGTGGAGTTTATGGCGACTTTTACGATATTTTCGATTTTACATTAAAGTAAAAATAAATATTTTATGTCGATACACCTTCGTATTTAGAGGTATTACACATGAACAGCAAAATTAACGTAACTACTAACGAAATACAACAGTTGCTGCATGTCGGCGAAGGGAATCACCTAAATTTAGGTGGTACGGCAAAAGCGCCAGGTTGGAAGATTCTCAATATACAACCCGGCGACTATGTCGATTACGTGGGCGATTTGCGCGATTTGTCACAGTTTCATGACAACTATTTCGATGTGGTTTATGCGTCGCATGTGCTTGAACACTTGTCATTTAGACATCATGTCGCCTCATCCCTGCAAGGCATATATCGCATACTGAAAGACGACGGCCGTTTATTTATAAGCGTCCCGGATCTATCCGTATTATGCAGGCTGTTTCTCAACGAAGGGCTTACCAAGCGTGATCGCGCAAACGTTATGGCAATGATATATGGCGGTCAATTGGATGACAATGACTATCACTATTGCGGATTCACATCAGAATTTATGCTTGACTACCTGTCATATACGCGATTCAAACGCATGTTCAAAGTTGATGAATTCAATCTTTTTCAAGATACTAGCGCTATGCGTTATGGCGGCGTCCTGATCAGCCTGAATATCATTGCTACAAAATAGAAATTCCCTCAAACATAACGGGTGAGCCTATGGTCAATGAAATTTGTAGTAATTATATGCAGTGGTATTTCGATTCCAATGTCTGGAAGAACGTGAGCTATAGGGGCGTGCGCACGCTTAAAAGCGTCACCGACATGTGGAATTACCAAGAAATAATCTATGAACACGATATCGAGTGGGTCATAGAAACCGGCTCCCGGCACGGCGGATCGGCGCTTTTTTTTGCCGATGTAATGCAGAACAAGGGAGCACCCGGACTGGTTTATAGCGTTGACATAGATTCGGTTTCGAATCAAGCGCCACCACATCCTAAATTAAAATTTATTATTGGCGATAGCGGTGCTATGGAATTGGCCCAGTCTCTCGTTACGCAGTTGCCAAAAAATCGTAAGCCTTTGTTTTTGATTCTAGACTCTGACCATACCAAATCTCACGTATTGCGGGAATTAAATGCATTCGTTCCCCTCCTGCGTTCAGGTGATTATTTAGTTGTCGAGGACACTTGCGTGAACGGGCATCCGGTACGGCCACAACATGGGGATGGTCCGTTTGAGGCTATACATGATTTTTTAGCTAAAAATTACGGCATATTGATACCTGATAAAAAGCGCGAAGACAAATTCGGCTTTACATTTGCACCGGATGGTTTCTATTTAGTGAAATGAGAATAATTCATTTTATTGCTCCACTCATTTACTGTTTCCGCCATTATTGCATGCGCCCGATCAGTGACATGGATACGATCAATAAACATCCAGTCAGGCCCGCGAAATCCCGGGTGCGTATTAAAATCAAGGTAATCTACGGCGCAACGTCTACAAATATTTTCTATCGCTTTTGTGTAACGGTCGTACCACGGTCGCATAATATTCTGGGCATGTACGCGATGGATATTATTTTGCACGCTGTCAAAATATCCGACCAATTGTGTCTCTTCCACACTCAACACCTTGTCCACCCATGAAAGCATGGGTTGCATACAAAATAGCACACGCGCGCCTAGAGACCGCCTATATAAGCTAACCAGTTCTATTTCGCGCTCCACGGCGCCTAATAAGAGATGATATTTTTTTTCAATATCACGCCCTAGTTCTTGAGATATCTCGCTTACCCCGTTCATCGTCTTCAAATACGCCGGTTCGCCTATGAATGGCGGCGAATACCTGTTTCCACCTAGCCCCAAATGCATAGCGACCATATCGTTTCCACCGGAAATCCACGCAAAATATTCAATTTCTTTAGGTGCATATAATTCGCTGGCGATGCGTTCTTGGGTCATATTGGATGCCCGGAGCCCAAGGTTATACCATAAAATACCGTTCGTATCCGTGGCGTTCAATCTATTACTGACCGTTCCATGGTCGCTGCTGGTGCCTACTCCGAATATTGAACTATTTCCTATGACTATCCCTTTTTTAATATTTTTAACATCATGGAACTCCCCCAATGAAATGTGATGACCGTTAGCTATACAGACGCGAAATCCACATTCGTCTGTATTTAGGCTGGTAGATCTATAATTGCTACTCCCCTGGCGCATAACATATGCCCGCCACTCATATGACTGACGTTCCACATCTGCGAACTGTGGCGCCAATTGATATCGCACATTGGCATTAGTCGTATTCACGTAGGCAATTCACCGCCACTTAAAACTCGCATTCGCCGCATATAGGCATACTCATACGATTATTTTGCATAGCACCAAGCATTTTTGCGCGCGCCTGACCAGCGAGTATTTCACTCAACGTATTGTGCATTAAATTTCCCAAGACGCCGGCTCGCGGGTGTACGCAACAAGGCACTACAGTTCCATCGTAATCCGCGTAAACAGTCGGTTGGCTTAAATACGAACATATCCTACTGGGAACTACAGGCTGCCTGCCGGTCATATTGCCGCCACCGGGTAAAATTAACCACTCTCGAAATTCCGGCGTCCAGCCTAGTGGTTTAACCACACCAAGCCAACGTTCCCTTGCCCCTGGCTCTGTACATACGATACGGTTGATAAGGACGACATTTGGCGCGTACATGTCTCGCAATTCATGCACCCTGCGCAAAAATTCTATAAATTTTTCCCATTTTCCCGGCGGTCTTAATCTTTCATAATCCTCCGCCGTGCCGTCGCCATCGCAGCTTGCAGCGATACGGTTTATTACCCCGGATTTAAGAATTTCTATCATCATGTCAAAATCGTGGTACTGCGCGTTTGTAGATATTTCTACAATCTTCACCGTCCAAGTTTGTCTAGGTATTTGTAATAATATGTCGGGGAGCTTGTCATGCAATAACGGCTCCCCGAAATTGAATAAACGAAAAAGATTCACATGCGCTACGTCTACGTTGCATAGGCATTGGTAAAAATCAGCGGGCAATATCTGTTTTATCTTCGGTTTGAGCGTTGAGTTTGGACACCCCACGCACCGCAGTTGACAACCATGAACGATGTCAAAACCGAACTTACTGATCTCTTTGACTAACATAGTCGTTACATATACTTTTTAAACATATTAAACATATGTTATTTTCCCACTTTCAAAATTTTCACCGCTACGGAGTAGTGCTTAGGCGCATAGCTTATGTACTCATAGACGACATCGTTTTCTTTGACATACTCCTGAAACGCCTTGAACTCATGCTCTCTCCATCCTGGATAATTGAAGTATTCATCAAAAACAATGATAGTACCTGCAACGATATTATTTTTTAGACCATCGAAGATCGTCTTAGTTGAACTATATATATCACAATCAATATGTAGGAATTTCACGGACTTATTGGCATTCTTAATAAAATCCGGGAGTGTTTCGTTAAACCACCCTTTGACCAATCGCACATTATCTCGATGTACTTTAATATCCGGCACTTTTCCTTTCAGATCGAATTCCGCCATGATATGCTCAAAAAACCAATTTTCAGGCAGGCCTTCGAATGCGTCAAAACCGTATACATAGGTATCAATCATATTGGCGATGTAAACCAGGGTTTCGCCTTTGTAAACACCAAACTCCAGCACCAAACCGTCATCCAGAGATATTTCGCGTAGCGCGTCTTCCAACACCTCGAATCTACCCCGATTTTTCGGCAACCTATCCCCTCGAAATATTTTTGCCTTAAGCATATTCTTTACTACATAATCGGCGGTGTCTTCCGTCGCCTTCGAATAACACGCGACTTCAACGTCCCGTAGAGACCACACCAGTGTAGACCTAAAATGCATGCTCAGAAACGTCGCCAACTTCTCCAACGGTATTTGCATTTCCCTCGGCGCGGAACTTATATCCTGTATCGCCTTCTCAGCGGTTTGAGACATTCAAATTTCTCCTGATTAAACGGCTTGTGACGTGGATTCAAGCATGACTTTTGTCAAGGTATGATTTTCTTTATCGAAACCGCTGGTCAAACTGGTGTCGGCGATAACGCGTATTTCCATGCTCACACGCTCTTTCGTCATGCCTTCGGTAACATAGGTGCGATGAATGACACCCTCGGAAAACACAAGCGTATCGCCCCGCACCAATTGTGGATGCCAAAATTTGTCCTTCCCCACCCATTCAACGATCATCTCGCGTGTAATGTGTATTTTATCAAATGCCTCGTTTTCCGGAAAAAACGGCATGGGTCGCGTTGGTTGAACACCATCAAATGGCACGGTCACTACCTCAACACTTGGCGCGTCTACACCACAATTCATAAATGGCGTCCAGTAATTTAATACCGATACCACGCCCTTGGTTTGAGTATATAAGTCCTGATGATAGGGTATTTGTCTATCTTTATTGTCTAATCGTTGGCGGCGCACTACTACCCTATTATTTTCTATAAACAAATTCGCCGATCTAAAATAGCATGCCGAAATATCCCCTATGATGCTATTAGCCACATATTTTGCGATCATAGGAATTGCTGCGGATTCGCCAAATATAGCAACCGGGCTTGCCACGCCAAATCGGTGTTGCCAGGACGCCTTAGGATCCAACTGGCGATTCTTTTTGCGCTCATCCTCGTACTCAAAAAATTGCATTATCGGCGCTTGCAGAGCGTCTAGGAATTGTAAATTAATCGCGCCGCGTATCACCACCGCGCCATACATTCTTAACATGCTGGCGATACGCTGTGGAACATCATTATCCCTAAATTCCAGGTGAGAAAAATCGCTCATCGAAGCACCATGTAAATAATCCTAGCCATCAACTATCTTGCAAGCGATGTACCTAAGATGCTCTTACTAATGTTGTCGTTAGTAAAGCCACCTACCTGTCGGCGGGACGCCGTGAATACGTCCCTGTAGGCTTGACGGCGGCATCCCTGCCGCCGACACCCGCCATCACGCAGGTGGCTTTACTAACGGAGTTCTTAGTAAACGGGCTTTTCACCCACAATACGCATATCGCGCGGTTCGCGTAACTTGTATTGCGCCGGTTCTTGCCGCAATTTGGTGAGGCCGGCTTCAGCGAGTACCTGTGCAAGACTGCGCGGAGTATATCCCCAACGGTGTATCATCAACGGGTCTCTCCACATAGGGTCGCCGTAGAACACCCACATGGTACGTTGACCTTCCTGCCCGGGTCCTGAAAATTTATCGGGGTCCTTTAAAAATTCCTCGCAGGCGGATAACAGGTTTGGACATTCGACGATCATCTTTCCGCCCGGTTTCATTATCCGCACCCACTCCTTGAGCACATCCACTATTTCCCAACGCCAAAAATGTTCCACCACATGAACCGAGAGTATTTCATCAACGCTATCGTCTTCAAAGGGTGTTAATTTATGTAGATCGCATATGACATCCGGCGTTTTTCCGTTGCGAGATGGCGCAACATCCACATTGGTGTAGCCGCTTAGTATTTTATCTCCGCACCCCAGATTTAAACGAATAATATTTTTTTCTGACGATTTAACTTTATTATTTTTTGCTATTTCATCGCGCGGAAAACCCTCAATAGCGCTTTTTATCGCACGTTCCCATTGCAATCCGATAGTCGATTGCGAATAATTATCCGCGATAAAACTCTGTGCATCCTTGATCTTTTTGTTAACCCCTGCATTGTTTTCGATGTATCGGTCTATTCCTTCGATGAGATCGTCGGTGAGCGTAATCCAAGGTGAAAATTCCTTGTACGAATCTATTTCATTTGCGATGACGTAGGCGCCACGCCATAGCGATTCGGTCACACGATTGGCGCTTTTTGGCGTCTTGCGTATATTTTTTGCGTGGGGGATCACCACTGCGTGGCACTGCGCAAGCGCGCCGCTGAGCAACTCTACACTCCATTCGTGCAGGTGTATGTTGATATTATTTTTTAAATTTTTTTGGATACCGTTAACATAGTTTTTTAGGCTCTCCTCGATACGAGTAACTATATGATAATTAACATTTTTTAATGTATTAATTCGCGCCAGATTTGGCAAAAACCCGCCTAAAGAATCGAAATTTACCGGATGTCCGAACCATAGTAATTCAACGCCGTGAGTAAACTCCGCGTGCGGTTCCGCTATAGCCATCTCGACGGGGTCCGGTATAACTACACTCCCTTTTCTCTCCATGACATCAGCAATAATATGCGCCATTTCTGCGGTATTGACCACAACAATATCTGCGGAAGTCACCAAATTCCTAAGATGCGGCCCCATAGCGTCGTGGTCGAAATTATTGTCGCAGACATCTACAATTACCGGTACTCTATTTTTTTTGGCGAGCTCGATTATTTTCTCTGTGACGGTTGTGAAACTTTTTGAGACGATGATCACGTCAAAACCTTTAACATTGGGAATGTTGGTAACATTTGTCTGCTCCGTTACCGCCAATATCTGTGTTTTATGACTGTGTTCCGCCAGCGCCTTCGCCGGCAACAACACGCGGTAACGGGCGCTCGCCAGATCGAATCCGGCTTGATTTCCAAATTTTTTTATCGGCGCTGACGTAATCCAAAGCATATCCACGCGAAACGATACCTCAGCTTAGCACTCATGAGTCCCATTTAATATAATGCGCGCAGTTCGATAGCCTAATCGCACATCGTGGAATCGACATAACGAATGCATCATTCCCTTGCGTAAGAAAGGAGGCAGAATGTGTGCCAGGGGGGGGTGCGCAAGGCGTTGCGCGGAACAACTATAGTGCTTTTTTTAATTCCGCAGTTGGCGCGTCATTTGCGTAATGCTTGTCTACGATAAATGATCCAAGCACATTGTGTGGAGCAATCAGTGCCAGTCAACATCAATATTCCCGCTGAAAAATTACGCGAACGTAAACTGTTTGTCGCTACTCCGATGTATGGTGGCCAGTGTACGGGTATATACACTAAATCCATTGCCGATTTATCCGCATTGTGTACCCACTACGGCATACAACTGCAAATGTATTTTCGCTTTAATGAATCATTAATTACGCGCGCGCGTAATTATTGCGTGGACGAGTTTCTACGCGGCCAGGCGACACATTTGATGTTTATCGATAGCGATATCGGCTTTAATCCACAGGATGTCCTTATTTTGCTGGCGCTGCAAGCGGACGAAAGCGACTATGACGTGATAGGCGGTCCGTATCCAAAAAAATGTATCCGCTGGGACACCATTAAACGCGCCGTCGAACGCGGTGTCGCGGATGCGGATCCTAACGAGTTGGAAAAATATGTGGGCGACTACGTTTTCAATCGCGTCTCGGGCGGTCGGCCTATCACTCTCCATGACCCAGCCGAGGTAATGGAGATCGGCACGGGGTTTATGATGATTCGCCGCAAGACATTCGAACATTTTCAGCGTGCGTTTCCACAGTACCGCTACCGCCCTGACCACGCGGGAGTTGATAATTTCGATGGCTCGCGCGAAATCACCATGTATTTCCAGGCGGAAATTGACCCAAAAAGCGCTCGCTATTTGTCCGAGGATTACTGGTTTTGCCAAAAAATTCGTGAGATCGGCCATAAAACATGGCTATGTCCGTGGATGCGTTTAGAGCATGTCGGATCGTATGTGTTCGGCGGCGCTTATACGGACCTGTCGGCGCTGGCCACCAAGATTTAATGAATAGTAAAAAATTGCTGGTTTTTTAACTATTTTTGAATATCTATCGGCCGTTTACGGCACCACCAAATACTTCTCAGAATTTCTTATATTGAGCCGCCGCGTTGCTGCCATTTTTTAATGCTGCAAGCTTGTTGGCAAGGACATCCCGCGCGTCGGTAGCCAAGTACATCACCTGTTTATTCATATCCAGCACGGATTGCAGACGCTGTTGAATTTCAGATTTTATCTCATCATCGTAGGAAGTTATATTCGGCAATAACTCGATGTTTTTACGTTCATTTTCGAGCTGCGTCACTTCTTCCCATGCGCCTTGCTTAGCCGCCTGCAACATGCGTTCACTACAAGAGTACAGTTCATCGATTCTAGCGCGTAATTTTTCCAAATCATTCTCTGTCAATATATCTTCCATGAACTCAGACTCCTGACCACGCTCGTTTATATCGCGCACAATTTATCACTGCCCTGATTGTACAAATTTCTCTACGTCTAATTTTGACGGTATAGTGTCCCATGCTTCTTTGATGGAGCGTATCAAACCTGCGACCTCATCTAGCATCTCAATATTATTATGTATATTCGCTTCTACAAGACGACGCTGCATATAGTCGTATACGGCCTCTAAATTTGCGGCGAGTTCACCGCCGTTTTTATGATCCAAACTGATACGCAAGCCATCAATGATGGAGATAGACCAACTGATATACACGCCTTTATCGGCGACTTCCTTACGTTCCATAAAGCCCTTGGCGGCCGCTATTTTGTCCAGCGCGCCCTCCATCAACATCTGTATCAATCGATGCGGGTTGGCGTACTCGCCCGCCGTACGCGTGTTCATCTTCGCGTATTTGTCGATCGCGTTCTTCGCTTCACTTGACCTCATAATATGCTCCCGCCCTTGTGACGTAAGTTAATACCGCTAACAAAAAAACTACTTTTTCACCGAAAATTGGTTCGTCAGATAACTTCCCAATGAATTCAGCTTTCCAACCAAGCTATCCATCGCACTGTATTGACTAATCAGTCTCTCTTTCAATTTCTGCAAATGTACTTCCAGGTTGCCACGCGCCTTATTTATGTCTGAAATTTCATCCTGAAAAATCTTCTGACGATGTGAGAATACTCCATCGCTACTTGATAAGTATCCGTTTAGATAGCTATACATTTCAGACCCAACGCCGGTGATGGCGGCTTGTGTCGGCGCATAATAGGTACCAGTGGTTGATCCGGTATACTGTACCTGCGCAGCGGCATAGGGTCCGCTACCGGTTAATATAGCGCCCGCACCCGTAGCAGCCACACCGCCAATGGTACCTTGAATATCCGTACCGCCGGCCGACACACCCGCAGCACCACCTATACCATAGTTGCTACTCATACTTGCCGTAAATGCAGAAATGCTGACGGAAGAAGCGGCGCCCACGGTTGCCGACTTGAATAAAAATTTATTTGTCGCAACATCATAGCTAACGGTCACGGTTTTTCCTGCGGCCGCTAAGGTCGCATCGGCGTTAACCAAGGTTTGAATTCCAGTCGCCAGCGCGGCGCCGCTGTTATACGTCGTGCTATTCGGCATGGCGATCGTGCCAGACACCACACCATCAACATTGATTGAAAATGTGTCTTGCGTTTGCGCGTTCGCGGCGGTTGTATATGGAAACGCCACTACGGTTCCAACGTCGCTGGTATATTGGCCCTGCGACGCGGCCGTGGTCACAACCACATCCAGCGATCCCGCTGTCATACCTGTGGGGACCGCCAACCAACTTAGCCCGGAAATAGTCGATGATGACGATGCCGGCGGCGGTCCTCCCGCAAAAAGTTGTTCTACCTCGCCCATTTTTGTCGCCATCGCCGTTTCAAACGTGGCCTTTGTAAATGAAAGGGAACCGTCTTTCTGGAACTGTATGCCTACGCTAGATAATGTTCTATATGTCGTTGACGCATCGCCAACCGTTCTTGAAATCAGTCTATGCAAACCGGTTTGCAGACCCCATATCATAGAGTCGCCTAACATCGTACCGCTTGCCTTTGAAGCCTTGTCATAATATGACGATTCTTTCAATGTCTTCGTCATCTCGTTATATTTGTTTACAAAATTGGCGACGGCGCTGGTCGCGCCACTCGAATCACTTGCTATCGTTACACTGGCGACTGTTCCTGGCGCTTGTTTTTTAAGCGCAAGGGTCACGCCGCTTAATGCATCCGTTACGGTATTCGTGGCGCTGGTGACATTGATCCCATCGATGCGCACCAAGGCATCCTGCGCGGCGACCGTTTGAGTCATATTTTGGACGCCCGCAGGATCAAAGACCAATCCCGACAAACCCGCAGCATCTGTATTATTGCCATCGGCATCCGCCGCACTCAAACGTATACTACTGGCGGCCCCCGCTTGCGAGGCTACCACCAATTGATATCCCGCCCCGGTATTAACTATAGTCGCGGTAACGCCGACTTTTGCGTTATTAATCGCGTCGCGCACCCCCGCCAGGCTTCCATCGGTCACGGTGATCGTTTTGCTAGAACGCGCGGCGTCAGCCGTGAATATGCCCCCGCTAAATGTGCCTAGATCTAAGGTGAGCGTTCCTGTGCCCACCAATTGTGAGGTGGTATCCGCATATGCCGCAGAGGCCAATGAATGCGCCTGCGCCAACTGAGAGACTTCTATAGTGTGTACACCGGCTGCATTACCATTGGCGGCAGTTGCGGTAAACAAGGTCGTATCGCTAGACGTTGCTTTATATGATCTGAATGTTCCTGATACTTTTAGCGAGGAAATTACCGATTGCAGTTCCGCCATTGCGGATTTTATCCCGCCCATGACAGAAATCTTGGCCTGTATGCGCGTCTCTTTTTTATCTAATGCATCGGCGCGCGGCTTCGCCTCATACTGCAACAACTGTTGCACTAAGCCTTGTATATCTATGCCGGAACCCACGCCTAAACCACTAATCGACGCCATACGTCACCTCAAAAACCAACAACACCCCCACTCACGATCTATCTCTGCCACAATTATCAACTACTGCTATTTCAAGCTATGTTAAATAGGCAATCTCTATACCATCAGGTGTTGGAATCCAGTAAAAACCCATCTAACTTCTTGCCTGCATCCATGCGCTTCACCATTTCTACGAGTTCTTCGGAGGGTATTTGCCGTATAATTTCATTAGTCGAGCTATCAATGATCTTAACCACCGCAATACCAGTATCATTATCCACACGTATGTTCAATACGCGGCCCATGGCCTGATCGACATATTCCTTTAAATGCCGCACTACATTATCCATTTGGCTTTTAGTTATTTCAGCGGGAACATTATCTTGCGCCGTAGCGATTGGAATTTCTTGGAGTACGGGCGTCGCCTTGCCGGTAGACGGCAATTCTTGCCTAGGAGGAGCTTTGCCTTGCACGCCATCCGTGGTGTTCGTGCCCGCTCCACCCCCGACTACTGAGCTTGTTGCAGACATGACGGGTAACATACTGGGTACCTCTTAACTGAAACGAAGGGCGGCGGTATGCCGCCCTTGCGTCTAACCTATCTTACTGATTACCTCAACAGACTGAGCACGTTTTGTTGCGACGTGTTGGCCTGGGCTAACATCGCGGTGCCGGCTTGTTGCAGAATCTGCGCACGCGAAAGCGCCGCAGTTTCCACCGCAAAGTCGGCGTCTTGGATACGCGACCGCGCACCGCTCATGTTTTCAACGCTGGTTTGGATATTGCGTATCGTTGAATCGAAGCGCGATTGCAAGGCCCCGAACTTGGCGCGTTGACTGCTGATCTGCTGGAGCGCGGAATCCGCGATGGTCAGCGCCAGCTTCGCAGCGTTGACACTGCTGACATCTAAATTCGCCACCTGCTGCAACAACGACGCCTCTGACGCCGCAGATATCACCCATCCCGTAAAGGTCAGGCCCGATTGCACGGTAAAGGACTTATCGGAATCGAAGTAGACTTGACCTTCAACTAGCATCGTGCCCGCAGTACCTGCAGAGCTGGTCAACGACGCGGTGTTGGTACCGCCGGCAACAGTGCCGTTGATATCCAAGCCCGTCATCGTTACCGTACCGGCATTGGTATATGCAGTAGCGTTCAATTGGATATTGTCGCCGGTATAACTATGCAGGATGATGGCCGTGCCGTCCGATTTAACCTCCGCAACAACACCCGTGGTGGCTGTAAACTGGTTGATTGCGGTAGACGCCGAGGTTAAGGCATCCACACCGGTATTGGCGGTTAAATTAAAGCTCAAGGTAGACGCCGTGGTGTTGCGGCTCAACATCGTAAACACATAGGCACCGGATGAACTGAAGGCCAACTGCGCGTTGGTTTCACCAAAGGCCTCTACACCGGTCGTCGGCGTATACAAATTGATATTGTTTGCAATCGTACCCGCAGATTGACCGTTGGCGGTGGCGATCGTTGCAATACCCAGCGGCGAGGTGATAATCAACGTACCCGTGGTGGCGCGTGTACTGGTGGAAACCGTAGTACTCGCCACCGTCGAACCATATCCTAACACGCGATAGTCACCGTAATTTGCAGTCGTAAAATTACCGGTGCTCATCACGATGGTCTGATTGGCGTTGGCGCCCACTTGGAAAAACGCCGTGCCGAACGTACCATCTAAGATTTTTTGTCCGTTAAATTCGGACGAACGCGCGATACGTTCAAGTTCCGCCGTTAACTGACTGACTTCCGCATTCAACGATTGACGATCAGAGGATGAGTTAGTGGCGTTAATGGACTGCACCGCCAATTCACGCACACGTTGCAGAATGTTACCTGCTTCTTGTAAACCACCTTCTGCGACCTGAGCAAGTGAGACGCCGTCATTGGCGTTCAACTCGGCGCGGCTCAAACCACGGATTTGCGACGAAAAGCGCTCGACAATGGCCAAACCTGCGGCATCGTCGCGTGCGCTATTAATGCGCAAACCGGAAGATAAACGTTGCAGCGAGATCTTCAATGCGTTTTGCGAAGTGTTCAAATTTCGCTGCGCATTCAACGACATAATATTAGTGTTAATAATTTGCGGCATGACTATAACTCCGACTGGCCATGTGTGCTGCCTGCGTGAAATCCTTGGCAAGACACACGGTCGTTGTACTCAGCGGATATGCCGACACACGGAAGGCATTCACCGCTACCAGTCTTGGTTAACGGCCTACTGGATGTAAAACTTAATGGGAAGGGTCGCATTCGCCTTACAAGATAATATTTTCCCTTTTATATCAATATAATACTAGATTCATAGCGACTTCACACGTGGCCCCGGAAATACCCGCCACAATTATCGAAACCTAGTGTACGAGTTGCTTCAACGACGCACTCATTGAAACCTCTACGCCCACTACCCTTATCTCAATAACGTAAGCACGTTTTGCGGTATTTGGTTGGCCTGCGCCAACATCGCCGTACCGGCTTGCTGGAGTATCTGTGTCCGCGTCAATTCAGCCGTTTCCACCGCAAAATCCGTGTCTCGAATACGCGAACGAGCCGCACTCAAATTTTCCACACTCGTTTGCAAATTGCGAATGGTGGATTCAAAACGCGCCTGCAACGCGCCGAAACGCGCCCGCTGGCTGGAAATCTGCCCTATCGCGGCATCCGCAATCGCCAACGACAGTTTAGAATTGAAGACCGACGACACATCAAGACTGGATACCTGTTGCAATACCGACGCTTCAGTCGCTGCGGAAATCACTATACCCGTTTGCGTTGCGACACCCCATTGCAGCGTGAAGGTTCTTTGAGAATCGAAAATAACCTGGCCTTCTATATAGGACTTATCAATCGTCGCTGCCGCCGCAGCGTTATTCGCTAACGTGATGACGGATCCGACCGTGACGCCGGCAGGAGTGATCCCCTGAATAGTAATATTTCCTGCGTTCGTATATGTCGTGTCGGTAACCGTGATATTTTCACCGTCGTAGTGATGCAACATAATGGCGGTTCCATCCGGTTTTACCTCAGCAACCACTCCAGTACGCGAAGTAAAATCATTGATGGCGGTCACTGCCGCAGTGAGTGAATCCACCCCGGTAGCGGAATTCAATGCGAAACTGACGTTTAATGGCGATGCGTTATTTGCCTGCAACGTTATTGAATATGCGCCAGACGTGGCGAAACTCATATTCGCGTTGGTTTCCGCAAACCCTTTTACCCCGGTAATATCGGTATATAAATTCACGTCACTGGCGACTTTTTTTGCGCTCTCGCCGGTCACCGTTGCGATAGTTGCCACACCTTGCGGCGAAGTAATTACCAGAGTGCCGGTGGTAATTCTTGCCGCCGCAACGACTGACGTGCTGGCCGCAGTCGTTCCATAACCCCATACACGATAATCGCCATAGTTGTTGGTTCTAAAATTATTGGTGGTTGCGATAATGACTTGGTTAACATTCGCTCCTACCTGAAAAACCGCAGTACCAAACGTTCCATCAAGAATTTTTTGTCCGTTAAATTCCGCCGAAGTTGAAATTCTCTCCAACTCCGCAACGAGTTGCGAGACTTCCGTATTCAATGCCTGCCGGTCGCTGGAGGAGTTAGTCGCATTTATAGATTGAACCGCCAGCTCGCGCACACGTTGTAAAATACTGACCGCCTCAGCCAACGATCCTTCCGCCACTTGAGATAACGAAATACCGTCGTTAGAATTCCGTTCGGCTACTGTCAAACCCCTTACTTGAGTCGTGAATCGTTCGGTGATGGCCAATCCGGCGGCATCGTCTTTTGCACTGTTAATTCTCAATCCAGAGGATAGTCTCTGCAATGAGATGCGCAACGCATCTTGCGATTGATTTAAATTCCGCTGAGCGTTCAGCGACATCACGTTGGTGTTAATTACTTGAGGCATGCGAATACCCTCAAAAGCCGTTTTCTAAAGTAGGTGACATCAATGATCTAAACCGTGTTTCATCATTGACAAGTATTTTATACATTGCAATGAGTTTGCCAATTTATATATTTTGATTTTTTTAGCATATTTTCGCCATAATTTAACAAAATATTATTTTTATACTATAGACAATAGGCGATTATTGCCGGTTAATTTTCTGCGCCCTGTTAGAGTAGGCAACTATTGCCGCGTTCACCGGCTTAGATTTATTGCGATTTAATATTCGCTATCATCTAATGTAATTAAAGAGCGATAACGACTGAGTTTTTGCGAATGAATTTTGCGCCGCTTCCAATCCCAACAATTGACGGCTAAGACTGGTCGCCGCCTGTGCGTAATCAAGGTCTTTTAATTGCGATATAGTAGACTTCGACTGGATGTTGACCGCATCTAAAATGCCTTTTTGACGATCTACAATATTAAGTCGACCGCCGATCTTGGCGCGATAATCTATGATATTACCCAAGCCCTGATCTAGATCGGCGATCACTCGATTCATCGCGTTGTGAAAATGCGCCTTGTTCGCGTCGGTATTGTGTGGCATTGCCAGCGCATTCACTAGATTCTGAACGGTCTGAAATATGTCTTGATTGGTGCTCGGATATAATGTGAAAGAATCGCCAGGAGTCACTATCGGTACCGGCGGCGCGGTGCGCGTACCCGCGTCCGGTGTGCCAATGATTGAGGTTTGCAAGCCATTAAAGCTGATCGTCGCACCCTCTTTATAGCTCACCCCATTTTCCGCACCTGCGCTGACGGCGGCCAAAAACACCGCCTCTGTCGCATATGCCGCACCTGACCCGGACACAATGACTTGCTGAGCCGGAGGCAACGCAGGCGGCGTAGTGATAGGTTGATACAATACGTAATATTGCGGCAAATCGGTGAAGGCTGCGGGTTGCGGCGGCTGTATAAATTTAATCTCGTAATAACCGGGAGTATAAGTGCCGACTACCGACCCTACGTCTATCATACCGGTACCTACGTTAGCTGCGCCTTCGGCCGTTTCAAAAACACCGTTCCCTCTTCTAATAAAACGAAATACGTCATCGCCCGAGTCGCTAACCTCTACAAATGTCGAACCGCCGATACGCACTTTACGCTGACCTTGGTCGCCAAAATAGGCGAACGTCCCGTTTGTAGTAGCCGCAAACGGAGTTGTTTTACCCTGATACCCGCCATATATGTACTCGCCATTGCTATCTCGGGTGTTACCCAAACTAACCAAGCCATCTAACAATAATTCTACTTCAGCACTGATATCACGTAGACTTTCGACCGTTTGTGTGCCGTTATTGGCCTGTATGCTAAGCTCGCGAACGCGTTTTATATATTCGCTCACACTATCTAACGTCGTGTCGGCCATAGCCAGCCGATTGGTCGCGTAATCGGCGTTTTTTGCGAACTGATCATTGGTCGAAATGCCACCCGACAAATCCAATATCCGCGATGCTCCGTATGGATCATCCGCAGGCGCCAACATCCGCAATCCTGAGGATATTTGCGATTGCGTCTTATTCAACAACGACTGTTGTTGTAACATCCCATCCAATGAATTATTGTAAATCAAGGGCGTCGATACGCGCATAGATTATTATCCTCTTACCGCTGACAACAGGGTTTGAAAGACGGTATTGGCGGTTGAAATCATTTGCGCCGCTGCCGAATAGGCTTGCTGAAATTTGATCATATTCGCCGCTTCTTCGTCCAAATTTACGCCTGAAACGGACTGCACCAATTCCTCCGCTTGTTTGCGCATCGCCTCTTGCGCGTCGGTGTTTATCTTTCCATCGCGCGTTATGCCACCCACCTGCACCACCAATTGGCTATAGGCGTCCTGGTAGGTTGCGGTACCGCCAACCAACGTTGTGGTACGCTGTAAATCCGCCAATGCGCGCGCATTGCGATTATCGCTGAATCCATTAGTGTTATACGCGACATCAAAGGTGTCACCCGGTTGAGGCGTTCCCGATATACTCACTTGCAACGGAAACGCCGGGCCGGCCCCGGGCGGCAAATCGATGGCCGTACCCGAGGTATACACAAACGGACCGGCGCCACCGGCGATAGGCAGGCCCGTGACAGGATCATCAACCTCAAAAGTTGTCGCAGTTAGAAAACGCACACGCATATTTCCGGGTTGTGTTGCGGTACCTGCATTATTAAAACCCGGTGGGACAGGGGGAGGTTGAAAGAGGGGTTGAGTGATATCTAAGATAGTCGCCAAGCCGATTTTCGCATCGCCTAAGTTGCTTTTTCCGGCCGTTGTCCGCACTGGATCTGCGGCCGCAATGTCGCGTGGATCGGTGACATTTAACCCTATAGTACGCGATGCGTCTCGCGTCGGGCGAATATTCCAAGTATCGCCGGCCACCGCCGCGCCACCCGTCAAATCAATCGTTATATCCAGTCCGATTCCATTCAAATTTAAATAGGGCGTCGCAACACCCGCTGCGGGCGCCGGAACGATCGGCGTCGAGGTTTTTGAGGTCGTGTCGATTAAACTCCAACTGACGCCATCATAGTACACTTTATAATCATGCGCAGTAAGGCTACCCACTCCGTTTAACACGTTTAATGTGGCGGTAACATTGCCTAGACCGGCATTTAGGGTGCTGGGGGCGACATTTGGAACGGGCGCACTGAAAAAACTCGCAGTGCCCAATTTGTTGTTTAAATCCATTCCTAACTCATGTTGCTTGTTAAAGGTGTCGGCTATGCCCATTGCCACTCTGCCGATTTGATTTATCGCAGGTAATAATAGGCGGTTACGAAAATCCAACAAGCCTCCCAATTCACCGTCTTTTAATCGCGCGGTCAAATTCACCGGCGTGGGTAAAAAAGGGGGCGCGTAGAATATGTCATTAAATTGCACGTCATCCGGATTGGGCGATGATTTTAGCGCAATCGCCTGCCCGCCCAATACCATCCCTTGGCCGCTTCCTATGAATATATTTATAGAGCCGTCATCTTGCTTTAACGTCGTAACGCCGATAATTTTCGACAAATTCGTGATTAACTGGTCTCTCTGATCCAACAAATCATTGGGTGGCTGGTTGTGGCCAAGGCCAGTCGCTATTACTATATCTTTATTTGCAGCGGCAATTTGCGACGCTATGGCGTTGATTTCCGTCACCATCGCATCCACACGTTTGTTTACGGCGACGCGCGCATCCGATAGCAATTGTGAACTACTGTAAAACCGGGTGACCAGCACATTGGCGTTATTGAGCATGACGCTACGCGCAGGAATTGAGGTTGGATCATCCGCCACCTGCTGCACGGAATCGAAAAACTCTTGTATCGCCGGATCTAATCCAGCGGATTTGTCGGCCAGCAAATTGTCAATTTGTTCGGCCATATCCACAAATGATCTAAAACTTTCATAAGTAGAATTACGATAACGCAACTGATTGACCGCAGTCTCCTCGAACATCCTACGTGTCGTCACCGCATGCACGCCGGTGCCCAAAAAACCATTGCCTTGCGGCGTCGGATAATTGCTTGTCAATTCAACTCGTTGTCTGGAATAACCCTCCGTATTGACGTTGGATACGTTGTGACCGATAGTTGCAAGCGTTTTCTGGAACGCCTTTAGGCCGGACACGCCTACGCTCAATAAATCTCCGCCTGCCATACGTCACCGCCTCTACCTAATAATTTCAAGGATCAACACTTCTCTACAATCAAATTTTCTATAAATAGATCTATATTTTTTTCGCCGCATTGGCAATGGCAGTTCGTATTTGACGCGTTTGTGTTATTTTGAGCGCTGTTTGGCGCGTTATCCTTTTTTTTGTCCATCACGGGGGGTGGCTGCCCGGCAGGTAGATCACGATGTACTTTAATTATCCCTGGCGCTTGCAACGAGACTTTTTTTTGGCCGGCTTTATTGATTTCTACTTGCTCACCGCCACCCTCTTGAGGCATTTGCTTGCGCATATATTCCGCGAGCACCTTACCCAAGCCTAATCCGCCTTGCTTCGATAGACTGAGCGCCAATTGCTGATCCGACATCTCACGATAAAGTGTTTCACCCGACCCGCCTAGCAACGGATCACCCATCGTGGTAGCACGCATGGATTTAATTAACATGCCGACAAACAACGACTCGAATTGAGCGGCCACTGCTTTGATGGTATCGCCATCGAGTTTTTTTCCGGCCTTGGCGCGTAGTGTGCCGAGCTCCGGCAAGTCGTAATAGGCTTGCTGCGCGGTTGTAGATATAGCATCGCTCATACTATTCTCCTTACCGTTAAATCACTATGAGTTCGGCGCGTAAGGCGCCTGCTTCTTTCAAGGCCTCGAGTATTGCAACCAAATCCCCCGGCGCGGCGCCCACATCATTGATGGCTTGAACAATCTCATCCAGAGACACGCCCGGATTGAAAACGAACATACGTTTTTGCTCTTCTACCGCTGTCACCGCTGAGTTCACAGCCCCTACGGTATTGCCACCAGAGAACGGCGGCGGCTGACTTACCAGCGGCTGATTTTTCACAGTGACGATGAGATTTCCATGTGCAACCGCCGCAGGAGACACCCGTACACCCTTGCCTATCACTACCGTACCGGTGCGTGAATTTATAATTACCTTTGCCGATGCGTCAACGGGCTTGATTTCCAATTCTTCCAATAAAGCGATATAAGAAACGCGTTGCCCGATGTCGCGCGGTGCGGCGATCTGGATAGTCACCGAATCCACCGGAATGGCGGTGCCTTCTCCAAATTTTTTATTGACCGCCTCCACCAAATTCTGCGCGAGTGAAAAATCCGCAACGCGCAAATTGAGTATGATGTGATCCGCCGTGCCCAACTCAGTGGGTACCGTGCGTTCTACCGTGGCGCCATTGAGCACCCGGCCTGCGCTAGGGACATTGACGGTGATTTTCGATCCATCCCCTTGCACACCGAATCCGCTCACCACGACATTGCCTTGCGCCAACGCATACACCTGCCCATCCGCTCCGCGCAATGGCGACATCAACAGGCTACCCCCGCGCAGGCTTTTTGAGTTGCCTATCGAACTCACCGTGACATCTATCGTCTGTCCTACTTTTGCAAACGGCGGCAGATCGGCATGCAACGACACTGCCGCCACATTTTTTAACTGTGGATTCACATCCGGCGGCACGGTCACTCCGAATTGCGCCAACATTGCTTTAATACTCTGTACCGTAAACGGCGTTTGACTCGTTTGATCGCCCGTTCCATCTAACCCGACCACTAAACCGTAGCCGATCAATTGGTTGTTTCTGACACCCGCCACGGTAGCCAAATCTTTAATACGCTCCGCCATCACCGATGTGGAACACAATATAATTGAAATCCCGGCCAGTATAATTTTCATATCCACCTTTAGAACGGCCACCAAGGGCTGTTAAAAAACCGAGTCAACCAACCGGGCGAACTGCTATCCGCTAATGTACCCGTCCCGGCATAGATAATCTGCGCATTGGCAACATTGCTGGATAACACCGTGTTGTCGGATTTGATATCCGCGATGCGCACGATACCTGAGAATCGGATGTGTTCACTGCCTTGATTGAGCGTCAGCAGTTTTTCGCCCTGAACGACGAGATTGCCATTGGCCAACGTCTCCACTACGGTGACGGTGATGCGGCCGGTTAAACTATTGCTTTGCGCGGTGTCACCCTTGCCTGCGAATTTTTGTTTGGAATCGACGGAGGCCTCTAAAATATTTTTTCCATTGTAAGTGACGCCCCCTCCAAACACCGTTGGAATGGGTAGGCTTAAATTACTTTCTTTGCTACTGCCGTTGCTGGCGCTCTTTTTCGCCGCTGTACTTTCCTGCAACACTATCGTTAAGATGTCACCGATGTGTCGCGCCGTCGAGTCATTAAATATTCCAGCAGTGGTGCCAGGCTGATATATACTGCCATTGCTGACCGCCACGGGTTCGGCGCGTATTGGCCGCACGGGTACAAAATTGGCATCTGGCTTAGGCATATCCGATGCGCAACCCCACATGCTTAACGATAGAATGAGTGATAATAGTTTAGTCATATATGTTACAAGTTGCTGCTGATGTAGCGTAGCATTTCATCGGTAGTAGAAATCGCCTTTGAATTCATCTCATAGGCGCGCTGTGTTTCAATCATATTAACGAGCTCTTCCGCAACATTTACGTTTGAGCTTTCCAACGATCCTTGCAGTATCGTGCCTAATCCTTCCAAACCGGGATTGGCGACACGCGGCGCTCCGCTGGCCAAGGTCTCTTGAAATAAGTTGTTTCCAACGGGCTGCAGCCCGGCGACATTCACAAAATCCGCAAGCTGAATTTGTCCGATTTCCTGTGGCGCGATGGCGCCCGGGATTAGCACCGACACAATTCCGTCCGCTCCTATGGTGACGCTACGCACATCTGCGGGTATGGTAATTCCAGGTAATACGGGATATCCCAAGGCGGTCACCAACCGGCCTTGCGCATCGACTTGAAAACTGCCGTCGCGGGTATAATTCGTACCGCCGTCCGGCATTTGTATTTGCAGAAATCCACGTCCTTGTACCGCCACGTCATAGGCGTTTTCGGTATTGATGAGGTTGCCTTGTTGAAATATTTTCTGTGTTGCTACCGTTTTTACACCGCTGCCCAGGCTTAAGCCAGAAGGCAACATGGTGTTTTCACTGGTCGGACCGCCGGCCTGTCGTATATTTTGATATATCAGATCCTCGAACACGCCGCGCCCGCGTTTGAACCCTGTGGTCGAGACGTTGGCGAGATTATTCGAAACCACCGCCATACGCGTCTGTTGCGAGTCCAATCCGGTCTTAGATATCCAAAGGGCGCGATCCATATAGTGTCACCTTGAGTAAATACAAAATCGTTAAAAACATGCCACGTTGCGCGGTGCGCTGACGGAACTATGCAGATACTATAGGCAAGCTCCATACCATCCGATAAAAATATAAATTCGGGCGGCGACGGAAGCGAAAAAATGACAGTGAGCCGATTGTGTAAAGAATCAGCTCACAAGATATTAACAGTCTCAAAATTGTCTGGACATCGAAACAATATCGTACTGCAATTCGCAGCCGAAAACCCCCTCTCCCTAACCCTCCCCCGCGAGGGGGGAGGGGAACTATTATGAGACGGTTAATAATTGAATGAATTCATTGATTAACCGAATTTCAATAACGTCTGTGAAGCTTGATCATTTTCTTTTGCAGTGGTCATCCCTTTGATTTGCAGTTCGTAATGTCGTTGATATTGCACCATTTTCACCAACGCATCCGCAGGCGTCACATTACTCCCTTCCAACACGCCGGAGACCACGGTAACCGCAGGGCTGGGCGCCGCATTTTGATCGTCACGCGTTCTGATTAGACCGTCTTCGCCTTTTTTAAGATTATCCGCGCCCGGTCGTACCAATTTAATTCGATCGACCACCACTAAGGCGTTCGCACCTTGCCCTATAGGCTGAATTGCGACACTGCCATCCGGTTGAATGACTACGTTTTCCGATGGCGGCAATGCGATAGGCCCGCCATTGCCGATGACCGGCAAGCCATTGCCGGTGACTAACATACCTAGATTTGTGACTTGAAAATCACCGGCGCGAGTATATGCTTCGTCACCGTTGCGCGCCTGTACGGCAATCCACCCTGCGCCCTTTATTGCGATATCCAAATCTCGATTCGTGTTGATCAACGGGCCTGACCGTAAGTCCATACCCGGTCGTTCGTCCATCGCATATGCACGCGAGGGCATGCCCGGACCAAACACCGGTTGACTGCGGAATTGGGCCAGCTCGGCGCGGAATCCGGTGGTCGCGATATTGGCCAAATTATGGTTGTTTTGGGCCAAGGCCAAAAAACTTTCTTTAGCGCCGCTCATGCCTATGTATAACATTCTGTCCATATTATGCGCCTAATTAGCATTAATAACGTTTAACGAATATTCATCAACGTCTGCGTAATTTGATCCGCCGCTTGTATCACTTGTGCATTTGCTTGGTAATTGCGCTGTGCAACGATCAAATTCACTAATTGATCCGCGATTTCGACAGTGGATGATTCCAGCGCGCCGGATTGTATCAAACCCAAGCTCGCAGTACCGGGTTGCCCTATAACGGTATCACCTGCTTCAAAACTTTCCGTCCACAACGAGTCGCCCTTTTGTCTTAGCCCTTGTGGGTTGGGTACATTAGCAAGGGCCACCATCCCCAATACGGTACGATTGCCATTCGTATAACGCGCGAATACTTGCCCGTTGCCTTCCACGTCGAAGCCCGTTAACCGGCCGGTTGAAAATCCATCTTGTGATAGTGTATTTGCAGCAAAATCCGACCCATACTGTGTGGTTCCGCCAAAGTCTATGGTCAGGTCTATCGGTGCGGATCCAGTGGTGGTGGTGATGCGCGAATAAGCAAGGGTGGTGCGTACAGGTAAACCTGTAGACGATGATGTTGTTGCGCTAAGCGTACCGTTAGTCGAGAAACTCAACAACCCGGCGTCGGTACCCGCCGCTTCGGAGGTCACTGAGCCCGCAGTATTGGTATTGCTGGGCCGAATCAACGTTCCATCGACATACAAATAGGTTTGCCAAGCATTGTTGACGGGAATAACGACATCCGTCACCTTGCGGAAATACATCATGGCGGTATGTGAAGCGCCTAAAGAATCATAAATAGTGGTTGCAGTGGAATAGTCATAAGTCGCGGTATTCGCCGGGTTAAATGCCAGCGCCGTTCCCGGTACGCCCGCAGCGGCGGAACTATACAAACTGTTACCGGTATAATTGCCGTTTATGGAAGCGTCGATGTTTGCGTCAAGATTAAAATTGGCCAATACGGTAGTCGTCGCGACGGGGGCGCCTATGGTATTGGAAAGTTGCAAGTCGGTCAGGGTTCCATAGTTGAATGTCGTCGGAGTGGTTGCGGTTGCCGCGTTTGCAACTGGAAATATTTGTAGGTTTTGTCCGGTGGCGTTGTTTACGTAACCGTCACGATCTAAACCAAATGTGCCGTTGCGCGTTAAGTATCGGCCTTTTGAGTCCTTGACGACAAAAAATCCCTGGCCAGTAATGGCAAGGTCCGATGAGTTATCGGTATACTCAACGTTGCCTTGACTAAACATTTGCCGCACGTTGTCGGTACGCACACCGCTACCGCTGGTAATCGCGCTGACAGCGCCATAGGCGGACGCATACACATCTACGAATTCGGCACGCGATTGTTTAAAACCCACGGTGTTGGCATTGGCGATATTATTACCAGTAACATTCAGGTCCATGGACGCGGCATGCAAACCGCTGAGCGCTATTTTGAACGGCATATCCTACTCCTCGCAAAAAAAACTACATGATTTCGTGTACGCTATCCAAACTCATATTGCCCGCGCCGGCCACACTGATAGTCATTTTTTCACCGTTTTTTCCCAGCGTCACGCTTTCGACGGGTGCGACCAGCAAGGTCTGTAATATCTGTTCTTCGCCGCCAATGTTCGCACCCACAACGACTTTGTATTCTCCAGGCGGCATATTCGCACCGTTAAAATCTTTGCCGTTCCACGTGAATCTGACCGTACCGGCTGCGTGAGTTCCCAGTTGTTGTTGATGTATCAGTTGACCCGCTCCGTCGTATATACCTACGACAACCATGCTGGCGCCGCTTTCTAATTTGACTGCGCCTTCAATCGTCGCGTTATCGCCCTTCGGCAATACACCGTGATCGGTCGTAAGTAATACACGTCTACCCACTAAAGAAGATGCTTGCAGCGCTTGATTTGAAATCATCGCGCTGGACATATCCTCCAAACTTTTTTTCATGTCCTGCAGACCTTGCACTGAGCTGAATTGGGCCATCTGACCGATAAATTCACCGTTTTCCAACGGCTTCATCGGGTCTTGGTATTTCAATTGCGCCATCATCAATTTCAAAAAATCCTCTTGGCCGAGCGTGCTGCGCTTTTTTGCCTCCGCCGCTTGTCTTTTGGTAATGTCCATTTGATCAGGCGGTGTAGTACCCTTGGGATCTACGCTATTGGCCATAAATATTGCTCCTTAAATCCACGCTAATCACTATTGCCCCATCCTCAATGTCTGCATCAACAATTGTTTCGACGTATTAAACACTTCAACATTGTTCTGATATGATCGCGAAGCGGAAATCATATTGGCCATTTCCTCTACGACATTCACATTGGGCATAAATATATATCCCTCGGCGTTCGCCAACGGATTCTCCGGTTCATAGCGCATGCGCAATTGCTCTTTACTTTCCACTATCGCCTGCACCTTGACGCCGCTGCCTGGATTATTTTCATCCATAGGGTCTAATAGGGCCTGAAATATCGGATGGCGCGCGCGATAGGTGCGATCAATACTGGAACTCACGGTTTCGGCATTCGCCAAATTGCTCGCGGTCACGTTCAAACGTAGCGATTGCGCCGTCAGCGCGCTACCGGAAATATTAAATATACTGAGCAAAGACATAACTATGATTGTCCTTTAAGCGCGCGTAGCATACCTTGAATCTTGTCACCCAAAAACGTCAATGTTGTTTGATAATGCACTGCGGTTTCAGCAAACTTTGCCTTTTCGACATCGGCCTCGACGGTATTCTCGTCTATATTCGCTTGGTAGGGATGACGATACAAGGCCTCTGCCTCTAGGGCCGAGCCGCCGCCGGGCTGCATATGTCGTGCGTCGGTCAACGTAGTTTGCTCCGCGTTATCTTGTCTTTGCACTGAGCGCATGACGGAAAAAAAATCCACATCCCGCGCTTTATAGTGCGGCGTATCGACGTTTGCGAGATTCGACGCAATCAAGGCCGTGCGGCGCGCCCCCAAATAAAGAGACTGCTCGTGCAGGTGAAATGTCTTATCCAAATCAAACCGCATGTAATAGCTCCATTTCTTCACATGCGTGTTAATCAGCAAGCGACGTGCCAAGCCTACAGCGTTGATATTTAAAGTTATTTAATTGAACTGGAAGGATACGCGGCAAGGTTATGCCGCTGGAAATGTACCACTATAACTGCGATTGCCGGACATGCCGACCTGGCTATTTTTCTTTTAGGCGGTAATTTACCCCATGCGGGGTGCGTACCATTTCAAACGCATTAGTGTAATTGGTAGGCGATTCCGAACCGCCCAATATCAGATAACCGCGCGGCATTAATATCTGGCTCATACGGTCTAGGATGTCGGTTTTCATTGTCGCAGAAAAATAAATCAATACGTTGCGGCAGAAGATTACATCAAACCGTCCCAGCGCGGTGTATGGATTCATTAAATTGATTTCCGTGAAGGCGATACGCCCACGCAATTCCGGATTGATCGCCCATTTATTACTGTTTTCTACCGGCGTAAAAAACATTTTCTTGCGCTCTTCCGACAAGCCGCGCGCCATTGCAGTGGCGTCATAGACGCCCTCTTTGGCCTGTTTTAGCACCGTGGGTGAGATATCTGTGCCGATAATTTGCACACCGCGCGAAAATGCGGTCGGATTGTTCATTAAGTATTCTTGTATAATCATGCTGATCGAATACGGCTCCTGCCCATACGAGCAGGCCGCCGACCAGATGCGTAGCGGTCTATCTTGCAACTTAGCATATTCCGGAAGAATAATCGTTTTTAAAGCTTCATACGGATATATGTCACGAAACCACTGTGTCTCATTGGTCGTCATGGCATCTACGACGACTTCCTTAAGCCCGTGTTTTGAGTTAGATTCCAAGGCGATCAATAAATCATGCAAGCTCGCCATGCCGTGGCTAGTCAGTATGGACGACAAACGGCTCGACACTAAATATTGTTTATTGTCGCCTAATACAATACCGCACGATCGTTCCAGCAACGTGCGAAAGCGGTTGTAATCTTCCAGGGGAATTTCTTTTTCCACCGTTATCTATCCATGCCGAATAATATGACGATTTTCCTATCCCGCCGCCAACTCAGCGACACGCTCATAAACCATTCTCGTTAATTCACTGCCATCGTATTTGGCCAAAAATTTATTGGCCTTGACTTGTTCCAACAGCCCGGAATCCAATACACCGCTCAAGCTGGTGTGCAATAACACATACAAATGCTGCAATTGCGAATTATTACGTATCTCTTTAGTTAATGTGTATCCGTCCATACGCGGCATTTCCACATCGGAGATGATCAAACATAGCTTTTTTAATTCCGGCGCATCGCTAGCCGCCCATTGTTTCAAAATATCCAAACCTTCACGCCCATCCTTAGCCGCCGTGTAGCCCACCCCGGTGGGCTGGATCGCGCGTTCGATTTGTTTACGTGCGACCGCAGAATCGTCAACGAACAATACATGATAGCCGGTAGCGTCCACCGCACCGGCATTACTATTTTTCTGATCTAATGTATCTTTGACGCCGGTCACACCAAATAACACCTTTTCGACATCAATGATCTCTACGATACGTCCTTCCACGTTGGTCACCGCTGTCAAAAAGTGGGAATCTCCCATTCCTGGCGGTGCGGGTAACATGTCAGTCCAATTGGTATTAACAATTTTATCTACGCCCGCCACTAAAAAACCCTGTAGAGATCGGCTAAACTCCGTGACCACCAAGGCGGTAGTCGCGCCTTGTTTTAGCGCTGGACGGCCCATGGCCATTTGCAAATCAATGACAGAGATCGTCGTGCCGCGCATATTGGTGATCCCCAGATTAGCAGGATTTCGGCCAGGGTAGCGGGTCAACTGTGGGCACGGCATCACAACTTCGCGCACTTTAAATACATTAATGCCATAGAGCTGCGCATCATCAAGGCGAAACAACAATATTTCCAATCGGTTGTGCCCGACTAGACGCGTGCGTTGATTGACCCCCGCCAGCACCTGGCTCATAGCATTTTTCCTTTGTTTGTCTATCGCTTACGTAATATCGGCGGGATCCCTTAAATCTGAATACAAGAAATAAGGCACAACGCTTGCTATCAGTTAGTTATGCTTAAGCACTCGATGCGTAAAATACCACACTCACTGCGACCGCTTCACCTGATGGCGGTCGCCTGCCTGCTAATCTTGAGCGGCAATAGTTGCCGCGCGGCGGCCGCGCCAGATACTGAGGGATCGCTAGCGCTCGCCGCGCAGATACGGAATTTTATCGAAGCTCAAATCGTTCCACCCGCTGACACCGACATCGAAATCGGCCTGGAGGCGCTAAAAACCTTGCCCTATAGCACGTGCGCCAAACCCTTAGATGTGCGGCTGTATACCCCACGCCCCGGCATAGGCAACACCAGCGTGGCGCTGAATTGCCCGCAAGACTTGCCGTGGCGCGCCATCCTGCCGGTGACAATACGTGGCTACGCGGCGGTGGTGGTGGCCAATCGCCCCTTGCTACCCGGTCAAACCGTCAGGGCCGAAGACCTGCAACAGGTTAAACTCGATATTGCCAATTTACACAACGGATACTATACCCAATCTATACAGGTGATAAACGCCTTGGTCAAACAAGCGATACGCCCCGGCATGCCGGTGTATGCGCACCAATTGCGTCCTGCATTATTGATTAAGCGCGGGGAAAAAGTGGTGTTGATGAGAGAACACAGCGGCCTCTCCATACGCATGATGGGCGAGGCGTTGAAAGATGGCGCGCTGGGCGACATCATCCCGGTCAGGAATTTGAATTCCCGACGCGTGGTGGAAGGCACGGTTACCCGACGACAGGAAGTGACTATTCGCATGTAGGTCGATATAACGTCGGCGTAGCCGTGTGTAAAAGTGCGACGAGATTACGCAAAAAGGCCTAAAGTATTTTTTTCTGCGGCCGATAGCTTCTGCGTCAGTCTACTTAAATTTGGAGGTGAGTTATGTCGATCGAAGGTATTAAAACGGGCTTAGACAATGGGAGTTTAGTAAACGATGCCCCGGTAACACGCGCCAAGGCCCCGGCACAACACGGGTCTACCCCCCAAACACCGCCAGCGGCGGCGCACACGGGTGACCGCCTAAGCCTCACCAGCGAAGCAACGTTATTGAAGGATGTCGAAAAACGGCTTGCCGCATTGCCTATTGTGGACGCCCAAAAAGTGGCGCGGATACGCAACGAAATCAGCCAGGGCACTTACACCATAGACCCGCAGAAAGTCGCCGATAAGTTGTTGAATTTTGAGAAACTCATAACCAAAAGCGAGAAATAAACATGATCCCCCTTGATAAGACCTCCGAGATCGCGGATTCTTTGGCCACCCAAGCCGAACTGGCGCAACGTCTCCTGGAGTTGCTCAAGGGTGAATATCAATCCTTGGCGCATCTCGACGGTGAGACACTACAATCGCAATTGATAGAAAAACAGCAACTCATAGACGCCTTAGAGACGCTGCATCAAGAATTCCAAGGACTCGCCACTGAGGTCGGATGCCCGGTACGCGACAAAATCAGTATGGAGCGCTTGATCGAGGTATGCGATTCGGAACATCACCTCGGGCTGGTCGAGTCCTGGAAGGACATGTCGGATGCGCTCGCGTCCTGCCAGCGACAAAATGAAATCAACGGCATGGTCATTGTACTCGGCCACCAATCCATGCAAAATGTATTGGCGTCGTTGCAAGGCCTGCCCCCTGGGAGTGTGTTGTATGATACCCACGGACAAACCCGCGTGCCTAGCGCGCATAATGTGCTCGCCAAAGTATAGCCCTGGGCATTTCTAAATGGTAAGATAGCGCCCGCAAAAAGGAAATACTGTGGGGACGTAGCTCAGCTGGGAGAGCGCCGCGTTCGCAATGCGGAGGTCGGGAGTTCGATCCTCCTCGTCTCCACCACCTTAAGGCGGTATCTGCCCTTCCAGTTCCCGGTTCCGCCCCGGTAGCTCAGTTGGATAGAGCGTCCCCCTCCTAAGGGGAAGGTCACCGGTTCGACTCCGGTCTGGGGCACCACCCTCTCGTTCGTCGTGGCGGCGTATTATGCCCGCGCTTTAAATAATGTACCTAAGACCTGCGATTCCGTTCGTATCATCATGGCGTTGGCCTGATACGCCTGCTTGGCCCGCAATAAATCGACTAATTCTTCATCGAGGTTGACGTTTGAAGATTCCAAGGCCCCGCCTTGGATTTGCCCAAACGCGCTGCTCCCGGCGCTACCCAATATCGCGTTACCGGAACCTGCGGATTCGGCCACGACGCCACCGTCCAAGGCCAACAAATCTTGTGGGTTGGCAAAATTCGCCATCGCGACACGTCCAACCGTTAAGACCTTGCCGTCGGCATAGCGCGCCATAACCGTACCTTGCCGATCTATCGCAACCCCGGTTAAACCCGCACCGCCGGTACTACCGTCTTGGGTGATGGTGTTGAGGCTGGAAGGCCCAGCGAATTGCGTCGTCGCCCCCATATTCAGGGTTAAATTGAGCGGTGCCGCACCATTGCTAAAATTAACGCTGGGCAAGGTCAGGGCACCGCCTGCGGGCACCGCCAATGCGCCCGTGCTGTCAAATTGCATACTCGAGACCCCAGGCAAGGTATTGCCATCGGCGGCCGCATACACGTCCCAACCGCCCGGCGCGGCATTTTTCACGTAGTAGACGCTTAGTGGATGGTTAACCCCCAAACTGTCTTGTACCGTGGCGGCCGTTTGAAAATTGTAGGACGCGGCATTGCTGGCATTGAACGCTGCCGCCGGCGCGGTGGCGGTCGCATCGAGATTGGCGTTAACGGTCACTTGGGTCGTGGCGCGTGGCGCGCTGACCGTCGCAGATATGCGCACATCACCCAACTGACTGGTAAGATTGCCCGCAGCATCGGCCTGGTAGGCCGTCAAACGCATCCCGCTACTATTGGCCAGATATCCTTGGGCATCCATATGGAACATGCCCGCGCGCGCGTACACTGCATTGCCATTATCGTTGAGGCGAAAAAATCCTGGCCCGGTGATCGCCAGGTCTAAGCTATTATCGGTAAGGTCTAATTGACCCTGCGCGTATTGACTGGATACCGACGCTACGCGCGCACCGCCTCGCGCAGGCATGGCATTATCGACCACCTCGGCGCGCGCGCGTTTGTAGCCGGGGGTATTGCTATTGGCGATATTATTGGCGGTGGTGCGCAGGCGATTTTGCGCGGCATTCAAACCACTCAAACTGATATCAAATAGCGACATCGGCGGCGCGTCCTAAGCAACGGTTTTTCATACGCAGGATAACGTACCGTCGGCGCTAAAATATTAGCCCGCACCGGGCCTTTAACCTATTGATTTCTTTTGCGAAATTAACATCAACTATTTAATCAACAAAATCAGCTATTTAAAAAGTCTAACGTTGTGAAGCGGCACACACATTGGCAATTTATTTGGTGCGCACTGTCGATTGACCTTTGCCCGAGGACGACATCACGCGCGTTGCGCTAGGTGACAATGGTGTGCCTATATTCATTTTACTCCTCGCCTATCCAACAGACAAAAATCAACCTCTTGAGTAACTTAACCCTAACCCGTTGATCACTCGAAGAAGCCCCTACCCAGTTATGCTGAGATTGGTGGCCGCCAGGCGGCCTGAATCGCTATTCGGCTTTGCGCGCTGAATTTTGAGCGCGTACCCGCGCCACGCCCCAGATGCCGCACAGCAATATCAATACAAACACTTCATAACCCCATGCCCCGGACGCGGTGGATGGAGCGCGTACGGGGTCGGCCGCCACGCCTGCAATGGTGATCGGAAGATAAAATTCATCATATCCCGCCGCGCTTAAACGCAACGAGGTATCGGTGGCCACCCCATTGAAATTATCCAAGATAACGGCAAAATTCTGCGCCTTATCCCAATTCGAGGCATTGAATTGTAAGGTGTTTGCACCGCTGATTTTTACCACACTGCCCATAATTAAGGCCGAAACATTGAGCGTACCCACCGGCGGTTGCGCCAATGCAACGGAGAATGTCGCAGTATTTTTTCCACCGCCTAATTTCAGCATATGATCGCTCAGCACCAATTTGCGCGTAAAATAATTGAGCGGTTCCAATGGCCCCATGACTGCCGACGCGTAATTTTTGTCGCCCGCAGACCCACCCAATTGCGAACGGCTATTATTGCCCCAGCCATATAACGTCCCATCCGCCACTAAGGCCAAACTGAAGTCATCGCCTGCGGCAATCGCAACGACGCTGACCAATTGTTCATCCGCACTCACCATGACCGCTTGTGGTATCGACCGCGTAAGATTGGTACCATCGCCCAACTGCCCAAAGGTATTCTCACCCCAGGCCACAACCGTCCCGTTTGCCAACAAGGCGATACTATGCGCCCCACCGGCGGCCACCGCGACGACGGTCGTCAGGTTATAGCCCTGATCATCGATCACCGGTGCAGGTTGAGTCTTAAACATCTCCGACGCCGTGCTACGTATGACACCTAATTGACCTTTATCATTGGCCCCCCACGCCATCACCGAGGTGTTGTCCAATAAGGCGAGCGCATGCGACCAGCCCGCTGAAATAGCAACTACGCTACCCAAACTTCCTCCGCCGACCACGCCGGGTTCGGCCCTCGCTTGGGTCGATGCATCGCCCAACTGCCCCAAGTTATTGGCCCCAAAGGCTTGTACAGTGCCATCGCTCATCCGCGCTAGGCTAAACGACGCGCCCGCCGCCACACCGGCCACGCGAATTTTAAAGCCGAACACTTGCTGGGCCGCATTGTAGCCGCTCAGTGAGCCGTCACCCAATTGGCCCGCCGCGTTATCTCCCCAACTATAGAGTTTGCCATCTAGGGTATACGCCAGGGCATGCGTAACACCATTGACGACGCCACCGACATTGCATAATTCATCGGCAATACAGTTATTGTCGCCCGGCAAGGGCTCGTACATGACGGCCCGTGGTGTACCGTCATTGATTTTGTTACTGGCGGATCCCAACTGCCCTTGGGCATTTGCGCCCCAACTGTATACCTTGGCAAGCTTGATAGCCTTGGCATCCGTGGTCTCCGTTGTCTCTGCAGTGGCCGCGCTGAATGCAAACCCCGCCGACACCTGGGTCACGCCCTCTATGGGCTTGCCATCGGCCGCCAGCACCTCCCCCACCCACCAAGTCTGCGCATTGCTGCCCAACTGGCCGAAGCTATTGTCTCCCCACGCGGTGATGCTATTATCGGAGCGCACTAATAACGCGTGCGAGCCGCCGGCCGCCAATCGCCCGACCGTTTGTTCGCGTGTCAGCCCTGTAGTTCCGCCGCAATCACCCGTCTTAAACGGAATCAATACGCTAGCGACATCTCCGAATTCCGTACGTGCGAGAAATGTCACCTCGTATTGAAGCGCGCAATCTAGCGTACCGACGTGATAAACAACGCGTTGCGCAACCGTTTCCGCGCCCGCCACGACGGTGATATTTTTGGGTGCGGCTATCCACACTAAATCACCCGCCTTGCGGTATTCAAACGAGGTGCTGACGCTGGAATAATTGGGCACGACCATAGCCGTGAACAGGGCCGAATTTGCAGTAATGCGTTGTATATTTGCTGCGCTAAAGGTCACAACCGGCGGCGGCGGACAAGGTTTAGTCGTAAATTGAAACCCACCTCCGTTCACATCGGCCTTACCAGGAATTTTTACCACCGTGCGCGCGCCTAGGGTTGTGTTACAAGTCAACCCCGCCACCGGCACATTGATATTTTTCACACCCACACCGGCCTCAACTACGATGTCAGGTGTTTTACTTGAATTTATGAAGATCCCCGTATTACCAACCGTACCATACTCGACATAGAGGGTCGCGGCCAAACCATATAAGTTGATCGTCGATGAAAACGAGAAATCACGCACACCTACGCTGGCAAGCCGTTCATCGACAACGGTCACCGCAGTACAAGGCGGTGTAGTAAACTCTAAATATTGCCCAGCAGAAACTTGTCCGGTGCTATCCACCGTACCGATCAGACGAAACGTATAAGTTGTGCCACACAATAAGTCAAAAACTTTATCCAATACATCCGGTTTACTAACGTTATTCCCGGCAAATATTATATCCTGCGTAAAGCGCCGAGGTGCGGTATCCCCTTTCACGCCATATTCAAAACGATGAATGACGGTAACACCACGTATATCGCCAGTCAGTGTAAGATTGCCATTCACATTAATAAAGCCCTGCAATACCGCGCCATATCGCGCCAACGCGGCGTCCGTCAGTACAATATCCGTGGCATCATTGGTCACCACCAATTCGCCAGTATTGAGCGCCGCCCAATTCAGCCCGGCAACCACCAAACCGAATACTGTGTAAAAAAGACGGTTTCTTACCACGACCCCAACTCCCCTCATCATTCTTTTACCCTTTTAACAGGGTCTCTTTTAGGATTGCTTAACAACCGAATAAATTTTACACATTACCGGCCAGCACGTTGATTTAATAAGAAAACTTGCTATTACCACATTGCTACCGCACGCTTGTAGCTAGATTTTATCCACCCTTAGCAACTGCGCATTTTCGGCCCACCCGATAACTTCCTTCTCCAGCAAGGCCGCCTCACACCACTCACGCATCGCGTCCAACGCGAGCACATGTTCCACATAGGCCTGCGCCAGCGCGTTTAGCGGCACATTATAGCGGTCGAAACGCAAACACACGGGCACGTACATCGCATCCGCGATGCTGAATTCACCAAACAACCATGGCCCGGCCGATGCAAATTGAGTGCGGCAGGTTTCCCATAGGGTCAAGATGCGGGCAATTTCTCGTTCTACATCACTGTTGATATATTGCCATTGAAAACGCGCGCGTACGTTCATCGACAAATGTTTACGCACATTGGCAAAACCGGAGTGCATTTCCGCGCTCACGGCGCGGGCATGCGCGCGCGCCTGGCGATCTTGCGGCCACGCTTTTCCGTCAAGATAGGTTTCAGACAAATACTCACATATCGCCAGCGTGTCCCACACCGTGATATCGCCATCAACCAACGCGGGCACTAACCCGGACGGCGAATAACGCGCAATTTTTTCTGTGGAACCTACGCAATACAATGGAATGCGAACTTCTTCAAAGGGCAATTTATAATATTTCATAAATAGCCATGGACGCAGTGACCACGACGAGTAATTTTTGTTGCCGATAATCAACTGCCGTTTGTTCATGGATACTCCCCGGGAATTTTCACCCTGTTACTCTAAACTCTAGATCATAAACTAATATTTTATAAATGCGAATTAAATATAGCGGGAGGTTGATATTTGCCGCGTAGATCTTCCCATTATTTGCTGTAAGTCAAAAATAATCCATATATAACAACATGGTATGGTATGGCCTGAATCTTGATATAAGAACCGCTAGGTGCGTACTGCAAACGCGACGCTATGAGCAACTCAATATGTTATATCCTACTTTTCTGACCCGCCCTGCGACACACGTCGATGCCCACCACATCGTGCAACTCTTGAGTGTGTTATACAGCGAAACAGAATACCTCCCGCATGCCCCCGGCGATGTGATCGCCTCTCCGCAGCAACTGGCGGTGCGTATAGAGGCGGGCAACAGAACCGGCGGCGCCCCGGTATTCGTTGCCGAAGTTAAAGGCGAATTAGTCGGTGTAGTATTTGGAAGTCGCGGCATGACAGCGCGCACGCGTCACATCATGCACGTCGTTATCGGCGTGTTACAAGCCCACTGCGGGCTAGGCATAGGTCACGCCCTGATGCGGGACTTGGAAACGTCGGCCGCCATGCATCACCTACATCGTTTGGAATTGGCGGTACACAGCGACAATCAGCGCGCTATCGCACTATATAAACATTTAGGATACGTCATCGAAGGCAAAAAACTACAATCGGTGTGCATACGCGATAAATACGTCGATGAACTAATACTTTCCAAGCTGCTGAATATCACCGAGACGGCCGTATCCGTGTCGGAGCGCACGCACGCGGCGATAACCCAAATGCGCGCCTCGCGCCAGAAAAAAACCGCATAATAATTTGAATTATTCCAGCGCCGACATTTGCAAGGTGGAAATATTTTCTCCTGCCAATTGTCGCCGCACTACCGATACATCGTCCGCGTGCAATGCGAAAGGAAATGAACGGATATCGGACACGCTGGAATCGCCATAGGGTCTGTTGCAAGCGGAAACTTCATTATCCGCTTTTCCTGGACAACCTGAGGTCTGAAACGGTTTGCCGGATTCGATCAGACTTGCGAGTTCGCCGGCCGCCACGCCGAAATCCACCACCTGCCCCGCCTCGTTAAACTGCATATCGCGCAGATCTCCACCCGCATAATCGATAATAAAGCGCGCCAATTGCACGCGCCGCCAATGCGCCTGCGGCGCCGGCGACCAATCCTCCATCATCGAACCACGTTCCGGAAAAAACGCAAACATATGATTATGACCGCCCAGATCGCGTATATGTTGCGCGACCTCCAAAATTTCTCGTTCTGTTTCGCCTAAACCGCAAATCAAATGCGCCCCGAATTTTTCCGGGCCGAAAATCTCTGCCGCCCATTCGATGGCCTGCCAATATTTTTCCCACGTATGCGGGCTGGCCACCGTTTTGCCTCGTGTACGTTCAAAGATCGCCGGTGTTACCGCATCCAATGCGACTGTAAAAATATCCGCGCCTAAATCGCGCAACACCACCAAATCTTGATAATCCATCGTCGTCGGATTCGACAAAATCGACACCGGAATATGCGGTAATTCACCCATCCATTGGCGTAATAACACTACCGTGTCCGCATCCGAGTCGGGGTGGGTGATCATTGAAATACACATCCGTTCTATCGCGCCGCGATCAGCGCCTTGTTTAACACGCGCTATGAGTTCGTCATACCTCACCGTGGGCCAATCTACCCGTATGAAATTTCTATCGGCATAATCGCGCGATTCCTCGCGGTGCCTCGCCAAACCGCAATAGCTGCAATTCGCCCTACATCCTTCCGGATACGTCACCAGCAAATTCAAACAATGCGTACACGAGGTACGATACATCTGCCCTTGAATCAAACCCACCGTCGCTGCCGCTGCGGTCGATAATTGAACATATTCCGGCGAACGCAGGTTGGGTGTTTTTGCCATATGAGTGGGGCGATAAAACGCCACGGGCACCGCATCTGCGGCGGCCGTATTATTCAATTTCACGATTCGATTCCCCGTAATATTCGTTAAACCCTACCCAAGCATGCCTCAGCAGCGCGTCCTGACGCGCCGGATTACCCCCGGCCTCTAATAATTTCCGACGCTGCAACGCGCGCGCAAAGCTGCCCGCATATTGGTCGCGCATATCTTCCGCATAATCCTCAAGCGCATGCGAATTGCCTTGTAAAAATTCACTCGCGGCCTCGCCTGCACGTTCACCCGAGATTATTGCCGAGGAAATTCCTGCTCCGGTAATAGGATGGGTTAGGCCTGCGGCATCGCCTACAAACAGGGTATCGTTCATCACCAGTGTCGGGCGCAAACCACCCACCGGAATCAACCCGCCCGTGCGCGCTAAAATATGCGCACCTACCCTGCCCTCGTCGATTAAACGCGCATGCAGAAGATCCAACATCTGCTTAGCGTATATGCGTTTGCTGGCGCCCACCCCCAGCCCGAGATTCGCCGTATCAATTTTAGGAAACAACCAAGCATAGCCCCCACGATAATCCCGCTCCAACCAAATATCCGTCGCAGCATGCGTCTGCAACAATGGAACGCGATATTGTCGTGCATGGACGCAGTTTAACGCTTGCATGCCCAACGCATGCGCAATACGCGATACGGGGCCGTCCGCCGCGACGAGTACACGGTAATAAATGTCTAATGATTGTGCGGCGACATTTACCGTAGCGCACTTGGTCTGGGAGTTTAATTTGATCAAATGATGCCCGGTTAAAATCTGCGCCCCCGCTGTCCGCGCGCGCGCGACAAGCGCTTGATCAAAGGCCGCTCGATCTAGCATCAGCCCGCTAAATTTCGTCGCCGTGTGGATGCCGGAGGGTAAATAATTGTGCATCTTGTCAACGCGTTGCACACGTATGGGCGCCGCGTGAGCATACGCGCTCATCGTCAACGGAATAAATTCAGCGCATTGCACCGGTACGCCTACGACTTTTTTTTTATCAAGCGCTACCACTTGCAGGCCGTTCCGCGCCGCGCTATATGCCGCCGCGCTGCCCGCTGGCCCCAGACCGCAAATCAATACATCGGTATGCATAGCGACACAACCAACGCAAACTTAGGCGCTGATCACAGGCACACTGAATTCCGCCGTGGCCAATGCAGTCTCAATCGCGGTGATAAAATCATGCCGCGTCAGCATCAACATTTCAGCCGGATACGCATCGAAAAAACGCTGTACATTTGCATACAATTGCGCCGCTGGAGTATCCTTTAACGCAGCTTCGAGGTCGACCACCATACGCCGCGGATTTACGAAAAAATCACCGATGATCCATACTTGTTTAATATGATTGCGTAAGATATCCACCGCCACCGCTACTCGCATTAACCCGCCTTGACACTTATAGAGACTGGTCAGGATCGGCGCTTCGCTACGCGGTCGCTGTACCCTATGCACCCATTGCGGCGTATCCATCGTCTGCAACGCGTGGTGAAATTTTGCGACTTCAATATCGTTCAAATCGACGGCCTCATCAAACGACACATTAAACGCGCTCGCGAATGCGCGGGTCAGCGCCGACTTTACACTCAAAAAGTCGGGGGCTACGCCTAATAAATCCTTCAAATTAACCACGCGCTCGCGCGCCGACGCGATCGCCTTGCCGGTGAGTTTTTCCGCAGCGACCCGCAATACACGCAACATGCGTTCGACATCGAATTCCACCAACAACGTACCCTGGTACAAAATAGAATCACCGTCCGACGCGCCACCCGTACCGGAGATCTTACGACCCTGGACTTCAATGTCATTACGCGGACGGAATTGCGCATCGACGCCCAACTGCCGTATGCCTGCGGCAGCCGCTTCGCAAATGCGTCGCGCGATCTGCCCCATGTCGGCGGTGCCTAAGGTTTGCTTATCTACATATAACTCCCAGCCGATTTGCGCTTGATCAAAATAAATCGCGCCGCCGCCGGTAATGCGGCGTTGAATTTCAATACCATGTTGGCGACAATAATCGAGATCTAATTCTTGTTCCGCGCTTTGGTGATAGCCCAATAACGCGCTAGGCAAAAATTGTAGAAACCGCAAGGTATGGGGTGTGGTCCCCTCCTGGTGGGCCTCCAATATGGCGTGATTGATTGCCATATTTTCCGCCGCGCGGCGTAATCCAGTATCAATGACGCGCCAAGTACGCATATTTTCGCTCATATCCTTCCCTTATTAGTCAAGGCCTTCCCACTGCGCATTTTTCACGCCCATCATTCCATTACGATTTTAATCTCTTTAAGTCGGCCCAGTCTACCCTGCGTAGACAACAAGGCGTCCACCTCCAATTGTAGACCAACTTCAGCGCCATCCACTATCGAACAACACGTAGGCGTCACACGCACGTGCCGCCCTAGCCGCATCGCCAATTCGACCACCCCTTCCGATGGATGCGCGACACCATCCAGACCCGCCATCACTGCGTAGGCGTCGATCTGCGCCTTAACGATGCCCGCTGGCCTGGCACACCCCAAGAGCAGCGGAATTTGCGGCAAGCGCATCCGCGCCAAGCGGAAAAACGCGGCAATTTCTGTAATATTCGGTATGCGATATGGCCGTTTAGGATTGGCGTAATAAGGCATGGCCACCACTAACACTAACGCTGAGGGGAGATGACGGCGCACGATTTCCAGCGCCTCAGGCTCACCTAAAAACTCCCCGTAATGCAAGCCCAATACAATATGCGGCACCACACGCATACGCGTCATCAATAAATTTTCTAACGTACGCTCAAAATCTTCCACGCCACGCCGCAGATGATACACTTGTGTGATGGTTTGTTGCGCGCCGATCACATCTAACATCGCGACATCGACCCCGGCGTCTTGCATGGCGCGCGCGCTATCGGCATCCATCAACGCGGTATGCGCGGCAATCCGAAACATTGGGAAGGCGTCTTTGATACGCCGCACAGTGTGATAAAACGGCGCATATTCCACTTCGTTGCGATGATTAGATCCGCCGGTAAGCAACATGCCTTGCGCCCCGTGCGCGATCTGCTCATTAACGACGCGCCATAAGTCGGCCGGGGTCGGCGCGGCATGCATAGGTTCCAAGATTTTGGCCTTGCAATGGTCGCATTGTAGTTTGCACCGGCCACCCGTAATGGAAATCGCGGGCCACGCATGTTTATTACACGCGGCGATCTCTGCGGTATGAAAATGTTTGAACGTCGGTGTATGAAACTGAATCGGTCGATTACTGTGCGTAGCGCGCGCTTGCGTTTGTAAAATATTTACTACATCGAGATCGAAGGGTATATCTTCCAAGCCCTCAATGCGCGCCAAAATTTCGTGCCAACGCATAGACGCGTCATGTTGTGCATACATACGCGCATACCTTTAGCACCCGCCAAAACCTTCGGCATCCATTTTGGCTTTGAACGCCACACTCGCCGCCGCACCGGTAACCAAATCACGCGCATCCGCCGCCCAATCGAAGGGTCTGATTTTCACTAACCACCCTGCGCCATACGGATCGTCGTTGATTAAACCGGGCGTAGAGGCTAGCACATCGTTGATCGCCACCACCAAGCCTGCTACCGGCGATTTGGCCGGCCCTACCCATTTGCCGGATTCCACTGTCGCGCAAGATTTATTTTTGGCGACATCTTTACCCGCCTTTTTCGGCGTATACGCCACCAGTTGCCCCGACAGCGAACATGCATAGGAAGTCATGCCGACGGTGATGCTGCCATCGTCCTCACGGCGCGCCCACACATTATTTTCAACGCTAAAATACAAGTCGTCTGGAAATTCGCAACCATTTACGCACCCCATACCAGACTCCCTGTGGCGACTCTAAAAAGATAGCACTTTACCACAACTCAGTATCATGTCGGCGAAGGCCCCTCCACCCACTACGTCGTCGATCTCGGCAATTAAATCCAGTTTAGGATCGATTTCATAACCCGGCAAGGCGGGCGAGCAGACATAGATACGCACTCCGGCGTGTTTGGCATCGCGTATAAAGTCGATGATTTTTTTGCCACCGTCCATGGCTACCAAATTTTCCGCCACACCCCGTTGCGCCAAGCGTACGCCTTCCATGGTTAGAAACAGCCGCACATCGGCATCCATCGCCGCCATCACCGTGGCCAAGAAAAACGGCGTCGCGCAGCGAGATGCCGTATTCGGACCGCTGGTTACGACGATTAATACCGCCTTCTCATCACAGGGAGGAACAGCCATAATTTTATCATGTAACGAAAAGATGATTCCACACGACTGTATTATTCATTCGTTGCGGAAACTACCGCAAAAGCTGCGCGGTCAGGCCGCGCATCTTTTGCTTCGAACACTCTCTACATATACATTGCGATATCGGACTGCCCGGCGAATTCCAGAAAAGTCGCCGCGCCACCGTAATCGATACCATCCAACAAATCGCGATGTTTAAAATCGAATAAATCGACCGTCATCTGACAAGCGATAAATTTCACGTCCGCCTCAACGCATAAATCGCGCAATTCGGGAATGCTGGCCACGCCTTTAGATTTGATTTTCTGTTTCATCATCGCGGTCATCATCGCTTGCATGCCCGGCAAGGCTTGCAGCAATACCGGCATGGGCATAGGCATGGGCATACCTGGATTGCCCAATGACGTTACTTTTAGATCCAACTTCTTTTTCAGCAAATTGATACCGTAGAAAGTGAAAAAGATCTGCACCTCATAACCTAGAGCTGCCGCAGTAGAACTCAGGATAAAAGGAGGGTAGGCCCAATCCAAACTGCCTTTAGTTGCAATAATCGCAAATTTTTTGGCCATTCAACATCACCCGCTACGCTGCTAAATAAAATATCGACTAAACCGGCGCCCCGCCATGCGCAACACCGGTTTAATAATTAGATTAGGCCTTTTTGATCAAAAATACGAACTTTCCGGATTCTTGATTCGATTCAACCAAGGTATTGCCCGTCTGCTTGGCAAACGCCTGAAAATCTTTCACCGAACCGGGATCGGTGGCCACCACTTTTAACACTTGGCCGCTTTTTAGATCCGCCAAACTTTTCTTTGCGCGCAAAATGGGCAGCGGACAATTTAACCCAGACGCATCCAACACTTGATCAAAACCTGACATAGCCATGCTCTCCTGATAGTAAACCATGAAAACAAAAATGTTTTGCGGCCCACCTTGCGGCGTTGTTCACACCATTATAGCGGATCGCCATCCCCCAATCTTCCATCTATCTTATACGGTACTGCGTCACAATTGGAACACCTGCCCTACCACACCCCCAGCGGCATCCATGTGACTACCTGAATCTAAGGTATTAAATAGGGCGGGAACAAGGCAAATAAATCCTTTTAATAGCTATTAAGAATATTAATAACTAAGCATATACCAATATACCGTTTTGCAGTATAACACCCCGTTATCGTGATGCGCCATCTCCAAAACAGCCTCCATACCCAGCCCCACAGCGCCCCCTTTTCTCGCTCCAGGGAATTTCGCCCAGCCCAGACGCAATTGTGGTATAAATGTTTCTTGATACTTTGGTGACCGCGCGCTTAGTCGATCTCCAGACAACAGCGCAAGAATTAACCAGCTTCGGAAAATCCATAGGTTTCGCGCTTGCGTGATCGCATTTGTGTCCTCTTTTTAGCATTGGCCCTCGGTAACCCATGGGGTACACGCGCCGGCGAAGGCGATATTCTGCTGCCCGATATCGGCGGCAACACGTCGCGCATGTCAGCGGACGAGGAACGTCGTCTAGGTGACGAGTTTATGCGCCAAGTTCACCAACAAACGATGCTCATCACCGACCCGGAAATAGATGAATTTATCAACCATCTGGGCTACCGTTTGGTTTCCAATAGCGATTATAAACGCGGAAATTTCCACTTTTTTGTGGTCAAATCGCGCATGATCAACGCTTTTGCCGGTCCAGCGGGGCATATCGGTGTCAATAGCGGATTAATTCTAACCGCCGATAGCGAGAGTGAACTTTCCGGCGTCATGGCCCACGAAATCGCCCACGTCGGCCAACATCATTTGGACCGCGCGTTCGATACGGCAGAAAAACTTAGTTTATCGACGGCCGGGGCTATCATTGCGGCGATCTTGCTTGGCAGTCGCGACGCGCTGTTGGCCGAGGCCGCTATCGCGGCAACCATGGCCGCGAATATTCAAACGCAGTTGAATTTTACCCGCGCTCATGAACGTGAAGCGGACTTCGTCGGCATACAAATTTTGCAGCGCACGGGATATGATCCACGCGCGATGTCGATTTTTTTTGAACGCCTATCGCAGAGCGATCGCATGTACGATAATGAAGTACCGGAATTTCTGCGTACCCATCCGGTCACTACCGATCGAATTGCAGAAGCGCGCGGACGCGCGGAGCGTTTTCTGCCATTAACAAAACTCGAAAACGACGGCATCATGTTTCATCTGATCCGCGCAAAAATCCAAGTTTACAGCGATGACAATGCAAAATACGTCGCCAAGACGTTCGCTAAACAACTAGAAGATAAACGTTACCCCAATCGGTACGCAAGTTTATACGGCTACGCCCTCGCGTTACTGGGCAGCGGTCAATACGAGCAAGCGCGCAAACACATCGAACAAGTCATACGCGAAGACCGTGAACGCATCCCGTATGTCATCGCGCGCGCGCAAATCGATCTCGCCGACGGTAAGGCGGAAGGCGCGCTCGCCAAATATCGAGAGGCGCTCAAACTTAATCCGCGCAATGTCCCGTTAACGCGCTATTTTATCAACACCCTCATACAGACCGCGCACTGGCAGGAGGCCGGCACCCTGTTGGCGCAAGAGCTTGCACACCAGCCCGACAACGCCTATTTGCACCAATCACTGGCCAAGGTGGAAGGAGAAATGGGCCATCCCGGAGCAGCGCATCGCGCTATGGGGGAATATTACGCGCTAATCGGCCAAGCCACCGCGAGCTTGGAGCAACTGACACTCGCGCTACGCCAACCCGACTTGACTGCCGAACAACGCCTACAAATTGAAGAACGCATAAAACTTTTGCGTAAAGTCGTCATTGATGAAAGACAGAAATCCGCCCCGCCAGACAAATACATACATAAAAATATTTTATAGCCGCATTTAACCCCTCCCCATTATGAAAATTCCAAATCTCTACCTAAATTTTTTCTTGCCAATATCGCTGACTAATGTATCCTTGTGTTTTCTAATACAAGCCCGCGCTTCCTGAAAGCCATTGAAAATAGTATGGCTACTAGTGAACAGGTATTGTCGTATTTACGGGTCGCGTTATCAGTTGTGTTAAATCGAGAGGAGGGTTGTAATGCGTAAAGCAATGAAACTCGTCATGGCCGCAAGTGTCGTCGCCTTAGTTATGTCTGTGACGATTACCCCGGCTACGGCGGTCGCAGGGGATGTCGAGGAAGGCAAAGTGATCGCGTTTGATCGCCAAAAGGGCAATTGCCTGGCGTGCCACGCCATTGAAGGCGGTTCGTTGCCTGGCAATATAGGCCCGCCGTTGGTGCAAATGAAGTCTCGTTTTCCGGACAAGGCCAAATTGCGTGATCAGATTTTCGATCCCACACGCAATAATCCCAACACTATCATGCCGCCCTTCGGCAAGCTCGATCTATTGACTGCCGAAGAACTGCGCAAGGTTGTCGAATTTGTATACAGTTTATAGTGCATAATTTTTCTGAACTCAGGAGATTGCTAAATGAGTGTTAAACGTAGATCCTTTTTGAAAGGCACGGTGGCCACCAGCGCGCTGGGCGTTGCAGTAGGTTCGGGCTTGTTGCAGCCGCGTGCCGCGTGGGCGGCGTGGTCTGAAAAGGCCTTTTCAGCCAAAAAAGTCGATGAAGCGATTGCCGGCCTGTACGGCAGTGCGACGACCAAAGACTCCAGTGAAATCAAACTCACGGTGCCGGACATCGCAGAAAACGGCGCCGTTGTGCCCATTTCGGTCACCACCAGTTTAAAAAATGTAGAGAGTATCGCCATTTTGGTCGAGAAAAATCCCGCGCCTCTGACCGGTGGTTTTAATTTCAGCGGTAATCTTGAAGGCTATGTCTCCACCCGCATCAAAATGGGTGAGACCTCCGACGTTTACGCCGTAGTGAAGGCGGGCGGTCAAGTATATAGCACCAAGAAAATGGTCAAGGTCACGATCGGCGGTTGTGGCGGTTAACAACTAATTGTAGAGAGGCAACACATATGGCAAGTAGTACGATCAAAATTAAAGCGGCATTGACCGGCGACATGACGGAGGTCAAGGCGTTATTTCAACATGTCATGGAAACCGGTCAACGCAAAGATCCCAAAACAGGTGAAAAAATTCCTGCGCATCACATCAAAGAAGTGATTTGCCAACACAACGGCAAGACGATTTTGAGCTGCGACTGGGGTGTGGCGGTGGCAAAAAACCCTTACCTATCCTTTAGGTTCGGCGGCGGCAAGGCTGGCGATACGGTCAAGATTAGCTGGACGGACAACAAGGGTGATAGCGACTCAGCGGAAACCAAAATCGGCTAAGTCACTTCAACAGTTTAATTGCGTGGGAGGAGGAACAGCGATGCGCAAAATAGGTTCTATTGTAGTGGCCGGGTGTTTGTTGGGCGTTGCCGCATCGACATTCGCGGCTCCGGAAGACGATCTCAAATCACTGCAAAAATTTTACAAAGAACGGTTTCCGGATTTAAAGCAAGATGAATATGTAAATGGTGTGTATGCATTGGATGCGGGTCTACGCGAACAATGGCAAGCCATCGAAGATTTCCCTCCCTATGAGATGGATATCGACGAAGGCAAAAAACTGTTCGAGACGCCGTTCAAAAATGGCAAAACATATGGCTCTTGTTTTGAAAAAGGCGGCATAAGCATTGCCCACAAGTACCCATATTTTGACGCCAAAACCGGCAAGGTGGTCACTTTGGAACAAGCGGTGAACGATTGCCGCAAGACCAACGGTGAAGAACCCCTACCGTGGTATAAGGGCAAGATCGCGCAAATCATGTCGTATATGAACTTCACTTCACGCGGCAACGTCATTAAGGTGGACATTCCTAACGACGCCGCGCGTCAAGCCTACGAACAAGGCCGTAAATATTATTTTGCGCGCCGGGGTCAGTTGAATATGTCGTGCGCACATTGTCACATTGACAATGCAGGCCGTCGTATTCGTGCGGATTTATTGAGCCCGGCAATCGGGCATGCCGCGCATTGGCCGGTTTACCGTTCCGATTGGGGTGCCGTAGGCACCTTGCAGATGCGGTTTGACGGCTGTAATAAACAAGTACGCGCCAAAGCGGCCGCACCTCAAAGTGATGAGTACCGCAATTTGGAATACTTCATCACTTATATGAGTAACGGCCTGCCGTTGGCGGGTCCAACGTCGCGTAAATAACGTTCTCTATGCATCAAAACCGGCGGATAACCCGCCGGTTTTGTTTGTTCGAAGTAGGTGGATAAGCCCCTATTGCGAGTTAGACGTATCATAAATCCTATGCAATTTGCGTCCATATACACTGCTCATTGCACTGCGATTTGGCACATCGTTGTTAGGCATTTTTCATTATTGCGACCTACCCCATATGCACGGCCAGCACGGCGTAATATTTCTCTCTGCTACACGATAACAACGCCTTCGCTTCAAAATTTCATATATTACGAGAGGTAATCACATGTCACTCACTCGTCGCGAATTTTTACAAATACTGGCCGCCGCAAGCGCGGCGGGCATTAGCCTTCCAGGTTACGGCGTTGCCGCTGGCAAGGAAAAAGCGGACAGCGATATTTATGAGCTTCCGAAATTCGGTAATGTTTCTTTGCTGCATATTACCGACGTACACGCGCAATTGTTGCCTATATGGTTTCGCGAGCCGAATATCAACATCGGCATCGGTAAGATGCAAGGACAAGCACCCCATTTGGTGGGCCAACACTATTTGAGACACTATGGTATCGCGCCAGGCAGCGCCGAGGCGCATGCATTTACGCACCTGGATTTTGTTGAGGCCTCTAAACGCTATGGTAAAGTGGGCGGATTCGCCCATCTCGCCACGCTGGTCAAAAAGATGCGCGAGCAACGCCCCGGCGCCCTATTATTAGATGGCGGCGACACTTGGCAGGGCTCTGCCACGTCGCTGTGGACCAAGGGTCAAGACATGATTGATGCGTGCAAACTGCTAGGCGTCAAGGTCATGACCGCGCACTGGGAATTCACCTACGGCGACAACCGCGTCAAAGAAGTCCTCGAAAAAGATCTCAAGGGCCATATCGATTTTGTAGCCCAAAATGTCTTCGATACCGAATGGAACGAACGCATCTTTACGCCGTCGGTGACCAAGACCATCAATGGCGTACCGGTGGCGATTATCGGCCAGGCGTTTCCCTATACACCGGTTGCGAATCCACGTTATATGATCCCCACGTGGAGTTTCGGCATACGCGATGAAGAAATGCAAAAACAAGTGGATAAAGTACGTGCCGAAGGTGCCAAAATTGTTGTCGTGTTGTCGCATAACGGTATGGATGTAGACCTCAAAATGGCCTCGCGTGTCACTGGCATCGATGTCATTCTGGGCGGTCATACGCATGACGCGGTGCCTAAACCCATCACCGTCAGCAATGCCAGCGGTAAAACCTTGGTCATAAATTCAGGGTCCAACGGTAAATTCTTATCGGTGCTGGATTTGGATGTCAAAGACGGTCGCTTACGCGATTTCCGCTATCGTTTGCTACCGGTGTTTTCTAATTTGCTCGCGCCCGACCGCGAAATGGCGGCGCTGATCGAACGCGTACGCGCCCCATTTAAGGCCAAACTGGAGGAAAAATTGGCAGTTACCGACGACCTGCTGTATCGCCGCGGCAATTTTAATGGCACCTTCGATCAACTGATACTCGACGCGTTGCTCGCGGTGAAAGGCGCGGATCTCGCCTTCTCGCCGGGTTTTCGTTGGGGTACGTCACTCCTCCCGGGGGACACCATCACTATGGAGGACGTGATGAACCAAACTGCGATCACCTATCCGACTTCCACGTTGACCGACATGACAGGCAGTCGCATCAAAGAGATTTTAGAAGATGTAGCGGATAATCTTTATAACCAAGACCCCTATTATCAACAAGGCGGGGATATGGTGCGGGTCGGCGCGCTTAAATATGCGATAGAACCGAACAGTACGATGAATAAGCGTATTTCTGCGATGGAACTCAAAGGTAAACCGCTAGCTCTTAACAAAACATACAAGGTTGCCGGTTGGGCGCCGGTGTCACAACCTATGGAGGGCGCCCCGATTTGGGATGTCGTGGCGGAATATCTACGCAACGCCAAACACGTGAAGATAGGTGAACCCAATGTACCGCTGATAAAGGGGATCAAGCAAAACCCCGGGCTCGCATAATTGTTAAGCGCTGGCAGGTCTACCTGGGTGGATCTGCCGCTTTTTTCGGTAATCAGCGTAATCTGCGCATCATCGCCATAGCGATAAACGCAAATACCAAGGTCGGCAAGCTTGCGGAAATGCGCGGATCGACTTGAAACACCAGCCCCATGTAACCCACCACTTGATTAATCAAGTAAAAACCCACGCCTATCAACATGCCGATAAATATGCGTGCGCTGGCACCCACGCTACGCAACGGGCCAAAGACGATGGGCACCGCCAATAACACCATTACCGCAATCGTAATCGGGGTCAATAATTTATTCCATAGCGTGGCGACATAAGCCTGCGACGCTAGCTCATTGTTTTCCAAATAATTAATGTATTCATATAGTGTCCATATGGGCATGCTGTTGGCGCGCACCGTCACCACCTCCAACAAACTTTCCGTCAACAAGCCATCCCATTGGTGCTCCGCTTGACGCTCAATTTTGGCACCTGAGGCCGTGAAGCGCACCCGTTCATAAGCGAGGAGTAGCCAATGGTTGCTCCCTTGGTGTATGGCAGTCGCCGCCTTATTGATCGCGTATACCTGCCCGTTATGATTGAGTTCGACGATTTCGACGTTGAGCAGGCGGCCATTGTGTTCTACACGCCCGACGCGGATCACGCTTTGACCCTGGCGCAACCATAAGCCTTTTTGGGTGCTTAAACTGGCCTCGCCGCTAATCGCCAGGGTTCTTAGCAACTCGGCCTTGCGTACGGCCCACGGCGAAATTCCCTCGCCTATCAATACCGTAATCACCATCATGCCCAAACCGACCCACAGCACCACGCGCGTAATACGCGCAATCGGCACACCCGCCGCGCGCATGGCGGTGAGTTCTGAACTGCCGGCGAGCCCTCCTAGACCTACCATGCAGCCCAATAAGGCCGCCGGTGGAAACAACTGATACGTGAACCCTGGCAACATCAAGGCGACAAACACCGCTGCGCGCCATACATCGTAACTACCCTGCCCAGTGCGGGTCAGTTCGTCGATAAAGCTGACGAGCGTAAAAAGGCTTAATAGACTCACCAGCACAACGGCCGTCGCCTTAACGATGGTCACTCCCAAATAACGATCAATAATGCGCATCAGCGACTTCCATAAATGCGGTCATGCAACCACGGCCAGACTTGTTGCAGCGACCAACGCCAACCGAAATATTGGGCATACAAGGCCACCACGACAACGCTTAAAATGCTATGCACCCACCATAAACCTAACCACGTCGGCCACACACCCTGGGCGAGATTGGCCTTGCTCACCATGAGTGCGTTGTAATAAAACACGGCCACGCCTAGTGCTATAAATAGACGCGTAAATCGACCTTGGCGGGGTCTACTCCGCGCCAGCGGCACCGCCATTAAGGCCAGTAATAAAACGCTCACCGGCATAGACCAACGCCATTGCCACTCGGCGATTTCCGGCAGGCGGTCGCTATGCCATAAATCCCAAGTTGCACGCGCGGCGATGGATCTATCGCGCGCCGCGCGCCCGGAGGGGGCCAAACGCACCCCACCTTTTTCATATTGATACACGCGAAATCCACCGTCGTTGGGCATCCAACGATAGCGATAACCTTTTTCTAACAATAAATAGTGATCTCCACTGACAGCGTCTTTTGATAAGCTGCCGCGTTGCGCAGAAAATATGTTTAATCCAGTCTCATCCTCCATTTGCAAAAATACTTCGCGCATGGTCTTGCCGTCGGGTTCTAGGCCCTCTATATAAAACACCCCCTGCCCCCCGCGCATTTCTTGGAAACGCCCAGGTTGAATAAAGGCAAATTCCGCATCGGTTGCGGCCTGGTCGCGAACCCGAAACTGTTGTTCTTCGGCCCACGGCGAGACTATCAGCGATAGGTAGGACACACCTAACGCAAAGCCAAGCCCGATAATAATGACGCTACGCAAGATGCGCGGTAATCCAATACCGCAGGCCTCCATGGCCGCCATCTCACTATCTCGGTATAATCGCCCTAGCGCCAATAAGATCGCCAAAAAAACGATTAAAGGGAGCAAAAATACCAGGGAACTCAATAGGTAATACCCTAGTATTTTAAATACGAGGGTGGCCGGCAGGGTGCCAGCGGCGGCGTCCGACAAATAACGAACAAAATGTTGGCTTACAAAAATGAGTAAGACCACACTCAGCACGGCAGATAAATTGGTGACGATCTCACGAGTTAGATAACGTTGTACGATCATTCCTATGCCTTGCGCGTATATTTGGTGCCGTTTGGATTGCGCTACACTATGATTCAAAAACGCGAATTTATTCTACCACGTTCCCGGCGTTACGCTGGGACATTGCATTGAGAGGTCAAGTTGTGGAATTTTTAATCAAGAGCGGCACGCCTGAAAAGCAACGGACGGCCTGTGTCATTGCCGGCATTTTCGAGACGCGCCGTTTAAGCAATGCGGCACAAAAAATCGACGAGGCCAGCGGCGGGTTTGTCGCCAATCTGCTCAAACGTGGCGATCTTGAAGGCAAAGTGGGGCAGACCTTGCTGTTGCACAGTGTCCCCAATGTCGTCAGCGATCGTGTGCTATTGGTAGGCTGTGGCAAAGAACGCGAGCTGACGGAGACGATATATCGCAAACTAATCACCAAGACCATTAACGCCTTGCAAGACACCGGCGCGGGTGAGGCCGTATGCTTTTTGACGGAACTAAACGTGAAGGGGTTGGATCTGGCGTGGAATATCCGCCAAACTGTTCTCACTGTCAATGATGTGTTATATCGTTTTGAGCAGACTAAAAGCAAAAAAGATCCACAACGGCATAACTTGCGCCGCCTTATATTGACCGCTCCGGGACGGCGCGAGGTACTGGAAGGTGAAGACATCGTAAAAGAAGCCACGGCCATTTCGACAGGTGTCAATCTGGCGCGCGATCTCGGCAATTTGCCGGGCAATATCTGCACCCCGGCCTATTTGGCGGAACAAGCAATTCAGATCGGAATCCGTCACCCGGCCATAAAAGTGACCGTGCTGGATGCCGATGATGCCGAGGTGCGCAATATGGGTGCATTTTTATCGGTGTCCAGCGGCAGCCGCCAACCGCCTAAATTTATCACTATGGAATACTACGGCGATGCGCCTGACGCCGCCCCCTACGTGTTGGTCGGCAAAGGACTGACTTTTGACGCGGGGGGAATTTCATTAAAGCAACCCGGCGGCATGGATGAGATGAAGTTTGACATGTGTGGTGGCGCAGCAGTGCTCGCTACGCTGCAAATCGCCGCCACGTTGGCCCTGCCCTTAAATGTGATCGGCGTGGTTCCCGCGAGCGAAAATCTCCCCGATGGCAACGCCAATAAACCGGGCGACGTGGTAACCAGCTTGGCGGGGCTCACCATTGAAATCCTCAATACCGATGCCGAAGGGCGCTTGATTCTATGCGATGCGCTGACCTACGTCGAACGTTACAAACCCAAGGTAGTCATCGATATCGCCACCCTGACCGGCGCATGTGTCGTGGCGCTGGGTAAACATGCGAGCGGGCTATTGAGCAATCACGCCAGCCTCGCCCACGATATCCTCACCGCCGGCAAGGATAGTGGCGACCGTGCCTGGGAATTGCCGTTGTGGGAAGAATATCAAGACGGCCTCAAAAGCAATTTCGCCGATCTGGCCAACGTCGCCGGACATCGCGAGGCGGGGGCGATTATGGGGGCATGCTTCCTCGCGCATTTCACCAAAAAATATCATTGGGCGCACCTCGACATCGCGGGTACGGCTTGGTTGGGTGGGGGTGATAAAGGCTCTACCGGGCGACCAGTACCGCTCTTGGCCCGCTATCTATTGGACCGCGTAGCGGCCAAATCCCGCGTTAAGGCATAAATATTGCTGCAATTACAACAAGGTATAAATGGCGACCGTCTATGACACAAGTGGATTTCTACCTGCTCAACGAAACGTCCGCCCAGGCGCGCCACTTGGTGGCGTGTCGCATTGTCGAAAAGGCCTTTCAAACCCAACAAACCGTCTACATCCACGTCGATACCCCGCGCGAGGCCAGCCAAATTGATGATTTGCTGTGGTCTTTCCGTCCCGGCAGTTTTATTCCGCATCGTGTAAACACGACCGATCAAGAGGCCGCTCAAGTCACTATTTCTGCGACGCCCCAGACCTCTTGTTCCGCTCACGTCCTCGTCAATTTATCGCAACACGTGCCCGAATTCTTTCAACAGTTTGCGCGCGTGGTCGAGATCGTGGAAGGCGACGAACAGACGCGCCAACGTGGCCGTGAGCGTTTCCGGTACTACCGCAATATCGGCATCACCCCCCTCACCCACCACCTCACCTAAGGAACCTACCGTGGAAACGAGATCCGAAATGAGCGCTACCCCTCTCTTAAGCGATATCGCCTTAGATCCTCAACGCCATCATGTCGATGATCCCATGCTGGCGGATCTCAACGCATTGACGGCCGCAGAAGGCCTCGCTACCCGAAGCCTAGGAAACACACCGGTACGCAATGTGGTCGATCCCATATTGACACCTAGCGAAGATATTCCTTTATTGATGGATGCCATCGCCGTGGATCCCACTCCAACGACGCCCGCGTTGACCTCGGGCGATATTCCAGAGGTCAATAGCGTCATGATCCCCGCCAATGGCGGACCGGCTGAACCGATGGCATCGGCCCATAGCGCCTATGCGTCGCCGTCGCGCCCAGGATTCGCCACCGAGTCACGCTCGGCGCCACCGGCGTTATCGCTCGTCACCAAACCGCGCGCCACGATGCGTGCCGCCGATGGTCCGGAACCCGATACTGCGTCTATCCTCAGCCTAGTCGAGGATCCCGGTGTGATGCAACAACCATCGGAGGCTACTGAAGTATTAGATGATGCGGGCTTGTTAGCGCTGCTCAATGCGCCGACGCAAGCGGTCTCCGCCGCGCGCCCGTCCCCAGAGGATATGCCACCCGATATCGCGCTCGGATCGCACACGATAGAAGACGCAAATGCCGCACCCGACGAACCACTTGAATTCTCGCACGCCGCGCCGCCGCCCGATTTCTCCGAACCACCGACGAGCTCCACTTCGCAACTGATCGGTCGCCTAACCCTCGAAGAACAGGAGATACCGGAATTATCTCTGGCCTCGCTCAATTTGGAAGAATCGACCCCTGTCGCGCATACCGGCAAAAGCGCGGAACCACCATCATCTTCAAAATCGCGATCTGCCCTATTGGCGCTGCAAAATAGTTTAGACGCTGCGCCGGAAACCGCACCCCACAGCCCCATCAACGCCGCCGCCCATACCTTGGCGGGCGAATTACAACAACAGCTTTATCGCAAAATAGATCAATTGATTGTCGATACCGTGGATACGCTGACGCGTGATTTACATACCCAACTCGGCAGCCGCATTGAGGCTATGGTGCTCGCCACGATTGATGAATCGTTGCCACCCTTGTTAGAACAATTTGCGCGCGGGCTACACAATGAATTGCGTCCTAAACTTCAAAGCAAATTGCCTGAATTACTTTTTGAAGTATTAGGAAAAACAAAATACTAGAAGTTACCCCGTTACGCCTCGACCAATGCATCGCGTTGCGCCCGTTGCTGGCGCAACGCCGTGGTCAAAACACCTTCGAGTTTTTCCAAATCTGGAATCATTGCCGACTCGCCATTTACCTGCAAATACCCGTTTGCATACGCATGACTAACGCTTGGGTTGGATGCAACATCGGTATTATGCGCATCGACATGTAACAATTTAGGTACATCGCAAGTCGATAATGCATATAAACGCGGTTCGGTCTTGCTCAGCAAACTGCGCATAATGACTACCAACGCTGCATGATCGGGATGGTCAACATTCGTATATTCGACTTCATCTAAAGTTACTACCGGTAATACCTGACCACGCCACTGAATTTCTCCGAGCATACAATTGTTACCACGCCGCCAATGTACACGCCTGTTCAAACGATACACCTCCACTGTGGTGGATACAGGCACTACCACGCTAAATCGTAGCAATGGAATCAACAGGCAGTTTACGCTTACGTTGGTTTCCACCGGCATGATCAATGACCTCTAATACCTTCGTTGGTCGTTAGTCGATATATATGGTCTAAAAGTTCCGTTTCTTGGTAAGGCTTGCCCAAGAACAAATTGACACCCAACTCCTCGGCATAACTAATATGCTTAGGACTGCTGCGTGACGAAATCATAATAATAGGCAACCCTTGCCAACGCTGATCATGACGGATACGTTTAGTAAACTCGAATCCGTCCATGCGCGGCATTTCTATGTCCAACAACACGATATCCGGATGTTTTTCTTCCAATTGTTGCAATGCTTCTATTCCATCCTTGGCGGTAGAAACATTCATTTGATGCCGCAATAAAAACCGCTCCGTCACTTTTCTGACTGTCACCGAATCATCGACCACTAACACTTTAAGTGTATCATCCGCCAATTGCGCAGCAGAAGAAATCGCATCGGCCGCTTGGTCGCCTTGCGCCAGCGAGACTTTAAACAACCGCGCGATATCCAAGATGAGCGCCACACGTCCGTCACCCAGTACCGTCGCCCCGGTCACATAGGGAATATTTTGAAACTGCGTTCCGGCCGGTTTTACAAATAGTTCACGTTCGCCCAGAATTTCATCCACTAACAGCGCCGCGCGATAATCACCTTGCTTGACCAACACCAGCGGCTGATCGCGTACCACGCGCCGCATTTCCGGTTGATTAATCAATTCAGCGAACCGCCAAAAATGATAGGTCGCGCCGTTGAACGCATAGCTGGGGTTTTGCACCAAATACAAGCGTTCCAATATTTCCATAGGCACAGCCGCTTCGACATGTTCTATCTGTACTACAGGAAGCGCAAATATCTGCTCACCCTGCCTTACGAGCAACACCTGATGCATGGCCATCGTAAAAGGCAATACTATGGTAAAAGCGGTGCCCAGTCCGCTATGGCTTTCAACATGTAAACTGCCGCCCATTTGCAGGATCTCTCGATTGGCTGCATCCAAGCCGACACCGCGCCCCGCGATTTGGGTAACCGCTTTGGCCGTGCTAAAACCCGGTTCCAGAATTAAATGCACCAGCTCTTCCTGCGACAATACTTGATCGGTGCGCACCAGCCCTTTTTCTAAAGCCTTGTTGCGTACCGCCGACAAATCGATGCCCGCGCCATCGTCGGATACCTCAAGAATATTTTTCTGACCATCTTTACGCAGGCGTACCGTTAAAACGCCCTCTGTCGGCTTGCCTACCGCGCGCCGCTCTTGTTCGCTTTCTATGCCATGCGCCAACGCATTCCGCAAAATGTGTTCTAACGGTCCCATTAAACGATCTAATAATACGCGGTCCAATTTCCCATCGACACCTTCTAAGTTTAAGCGCGCTTTTTTTCCTAACTCTTCCGACGTTTTGCGTATTAATCTCTGTAGGCGCTGAGCCTGACGCCCAAAAGGCACCATGCGCGCGCTCAACAAACCTTCGTGCAAACTGCGATGCACCTTGGTTTGTTGCTTTAACATCGAATTTGCATCGTGAAAAAGCTTGATAAAATTACTTTGCAGAGTCATCAATTCACCCACCGTACCCGCGAGTTCGCCGGCGATTTGTTGTTGTTCGGTAAAATGCTGAAGATCCAGCGGATCGGCGGTAGGGCTGCGCGCAACCCTAGAAAATCCCGGCTGGTCGCTACGATTTTCAACATCGCGCACTTGCTCGCGCAATTTCTGCAACATGCGATCAAAATCCGTCACTAAATGCTTGAACCCCCTGAATTGCATCTCCATGCGTTCAAGCAAAATATTGCCTTCTCCTCCAAAATTGACCAATTGATCCAAATCTTCGGCATTGACCCGTAACGGTTCCGCCTTTTTCTGCGCATCCTCGTTGAGGGCTGCATCCGCAAGCGATGCCTGGTTATCAAATGCATATTGAACAACCGCGCCTCGCGACGAAATAGTGCTTGCCGCTAACGTAGTCGCCGGCGTCTCCGTGTTGACGGCAGGTGACGCAGTCACCGGGGCTGCGGTTGCAGCGCTATTGCCTGCCTGCAATACCGATAAGGACACCAGCAAACGACTATCGCTATGAGGAATTTCTCCACGTCGCACCTCGTCAACCAAATCCAGCAAGGCATCCATCGCCTTAGTAACGCCTACGCGCACCTGAGGATCAAAAACTACACGATTGCCGCTGACGGTTTCCAACAACGATTCCAGTGCATGTGCAAGATCGCCCACCGGCTTAATGCCCGCGACCCGCGCGCCGCCCTTAATAGTATGCACAATACGCAACAACTCCGCCACGCCGTCGGTGCGACGCCGCTCGTCATCCAGCAATGCAATGACAGATTCAATACCTTCGGTTAATTTTTGAACCTCATCTAAAAATATTTCTAGCAACGACTGCCCTTCCTCGGCCGTGTCGATGCGTGTACTTTGCGTACCGGCGTCAGCGGGAACGACGAACTCAGCCGCCAATGAACGTTGTAAAGAACGCGTATCCACGGAACGCGCCGATTGCGACTGTAGTCCCACCACGAGCATATCGATGGTGTTGCAAAATTCTCTCAACAAATTTAGCGTCTGCGAATCCGCAGAAACCTGCGCCTCTTTTAGGCGGCCGAAAAAATTTTCCAGCAAACTAGAAAGCCGGGCGATTTCGGCCAAATCTAATGTCGCTGCGTTGGTGGTAATGGATTTTACCGTATATATCAGATCATCCGTTACCCGGCATCCGTGTGGTGAAGACGCGCAATCATTGATGAAGCGACGAATACTGGCCAACGATGCGCCCACCTCAACGACAAAACTCGTTAGTAGATCCGTGGGGGACGCATTTGTATCCGCACTGCCGGACACTCTAGGCGCACCCTCTTCACTACGTGCCGGCGCTTGCATAATGCGTTGTATTTGACTTAAAAAGTCGCGTCCCATATCGGGCGGCGGTTGTTTATGCTTAAACGCTTCAACCGCCCCTTGTAACGCGGTTGGCGCCACCGAAAGCACCGCCATTGTCTGACTATTCAAGATGATATTGTCATTCGTCAAGGACGCGGCGAATTTTTCGACCTGTGCCGCGATCTCCGCAACATCCACCGCCTGTACGATGCGCGCACTACCGTTGAGCGTATGACAAATACGCTGCATCAACAACAGGAGTTCCATCGACGATTTTCCTTCGTTCAGCGCCTTGAGAATCTCGCGAATACTCAAGACCTGCTCATCGGCCTCTTCGAAAAAAATTCCGATTACTTCTTCGTCTATGGGCTCTGCAGGTTCATCCATAGGTGACAAAACAAGCTTATCGTGCAGGCTTTCCGTAGAATTTATAGCGTCACCCGACTCATCGGCAGGCTTTTCCATAGGTTTTGCCTTGGGCATAGGCACACCCTTAGGACGAAAACTCGCGGTTTTTTGTATTGCGGCCTCGGACTCCTGAACTAACAACAATGCGGCGGCGTGATCTCCATGCTCACTTAACAGCGTTTCCAAAAACATTTCAAAACTCATAATCGCTTCCGCCAGCACATCAAGAAATTCCTCCTGAGGCGCGCCGTCTACTTCTAATATTTTTTGTTCAATATGTTGCACAAGACGACCCGCCAAACGCGCCGCCACCGCAAATTCCAACATATTCAAACAACCTTCAATTTCCCGTAACAGACCCGGCACGCCCACAGGTAATCGCTGCGTGGAGGGATCTCCCACGTACGCAAGTATACGTTGTTTGATAGTATTGAAATTGCTAATACATTGCTTAAGCGCTTGGTTGCGAATTTTGCGTAATTCCGCGCCAGGCGCGGTGCGAAATGATGTTGGACTATTCATTGAGGATATTCTCCCATCGGAATCGACGGTTGATCCGAAATCTGCATATTCAGGCTGTGCCATTAGATGCACACGTAAATTATTTAGCACCGCCTCGACCTTTAGCAATTGCTCGGCAATCGTTAACATTTGAATTTCATTCGGAACTTCATTGCGAGTCAAACAATCCCGCAAGAACTGCAAATTAGCGGTCAGTATGAGTTGGGCATCCCCCATACCTAGCAACGTCAACGTATCGGCGCTTGATTTTAATATATCAATGGCTTCGGACAACAAGGCTGAATCGCGCCGTTCACCGTAGGTGTAACTGTCTAACAACACCTTAACGCGCGCCAATTCTTCCTTAATAGCGACCGCAATGGTCTCCGGTAAATTCTGCATCGGGCCGCTTAGATCGGTCAATGCTTGCTTCAAGCTATCGGCATCCGGAAGCAAGCGATCAAGCGCATATTGGTTTTTGATGTCTCTTACTCGCAAACTCACCACCGGCGCCCTTGCGATATAGTAAAGCATGTTTTTCATCAAATCTTGCAGTGGCTGCCGGTTAAACGCATCCTCGCCTAGATCACGTATCACTTTGAGCACGCGATCTAATTTTCCAAACAATACCCTGACTGCAACAGACAACTCTATCGCCTGATTAAGCACAGCATCGATTAAACCGCGCGCGATCCACCATGTTTGATGGGAATAGGGATTGCGCGAGGCGCGTTCCATACGATGAATAATAGTGGTGAGCTGTAATAAACCGCGATCGTCACCCGGGTCGTTATACCAACGTAACAGGCCTGACTGGTAATATGGGCGCAATCTTCTCGCCATCGTTTGCGCGCTATGTTTGCCGGTGGCGGCGACCGGGGGCCGAGCGCCTAAATTGGGGGAAAATAAGGCCATTTCCGACAACATTGGCGCCTGCTGTACAGCCCTCAAATCATTTAACAACGGCAATAATACTAATGGGGCGGCGGCTTCGCCGCGCGCCGTCTGCTCGATATAAGTTTCTAGCGATAACGTCGCCCGTACCAACACCTCGAATTCTTCGGAATTGAAACCGTCTTGACGCTTGGAAATAGTCTCTGTAGCGGCGAGTATATCTTCTGCAAGTAAGCGTAATCCGCCTAGTTCTAGAATATGCACGACACCGCGAACTTGATTGATATGTTCACAAAAAATCGTCAACTGAGCAACGGCATGCGGCGCTATACCATAGGCCTCCAACGCACCGCGCGCATTCGCCAACGATAACCGCAAATCGGCAAGCACCTGACCAAGCGCTTGAATACGATCAAATGCCGGATGATCCGCGATGTCTATTACATCATTCTCTGGAATGGTGTCCATTATCCTCTCGACCGCCGTGATACCAAAAGACAGCGTTGTGCGATATGGGAACCTCCGAATTCATTAAACCCGCATACCCCGCGTCGCTCGCCCTGTTATAGTGTTTTAGATAAATTTGCAACGCACGAACAGTGACTTAATGCATTCCCCGGTTGCCCTCCCCCCTCATCATTTACTTTACACTTCCCCAAGGTGGAACATAGTACGAATAGCTTGTCCCAGCCTTAAACCCGCCGTTAAGCGCGTCACCGAATAACGCAATACCTAAAAAACGATTACTAATCAGTAAAATAGGCGTCGCAGATGGACTTTGTCCGGGTGCGCTAAATAACACATACTGTCTGTAAGCATAGGCGCGAAAAACCTGCTTTATTTGTCAAGGGAACCTCTAAAAATTCACTGAAGCCGCGCCGACGGCGTTGAAAAGTGGCTCAAATTGCGGGGCCGCGTAGCGGTAGACTGCGTGTAAACCGCGCATTTTCGCCACTTTTCGCCTTGCCATCACTGGCGCCCTCCGAGTATCGTCTTGATTTAATTTTTAAAGGTTCCCTCAACTATCAACTCCGATTTTCGGCAATTTGAAACCACTGACCATTTGCCTTAGTGTATGCGCTAATTCGGCGAGATTTTCCGTCAATTCCGCCGTTTGTTGCGTACCCGCCAAATGCTCGTTGGTGACCTCTTTGATTAAATTCATGGCCTGTGCGACTTCCATCGCCCCATGCGCCAACTGTTGCGCGGTGTGCGAAATATCTTGAATGTGCCCGGCAAGATCCGCCGACACATCCTGTATCGCGATCAGCGCCGTTCCCGCACCTTCCGCCAATTCAGTACCCTCACCCACGTCATGCGTACTGCGCGCCATCGACATCACGGCTTCCTGCGTGTCCTGCTGTATCGCTTTGACCAAGATTTCGATCTGCCGCGTCGCGTAACCCGTGCGTTCAGCCAGTTGCTGCACTTCATCGGCGACGGTGCCGATGCTGGTATTTGATTGCCCGCCGCTCGTTTGGATTGCCGCATTCAATGCAAGAATATGCGTTTGATCGGCGATATCATTGATCAACTCGACGATATTACCGATCTCTTGCGAGCTTTCGCCAAGTCGTTTGATACGCCTTGCGGTATCTTGTATGTGTTCGCGCGTGGTAACCATGGAATGTATCATTTGCCGCACCGTGTTCGCACCATGGTCAGCGATTTCTACATTTTGTTGCGCGACTTTTAGCGAGGATTGTGCGCCTTCCGCAACCCGTTCCATCGCCGCAGCGAAACTCTGTACCGATGCAGTAACCGTTGCGATTTGCTCCGCCTGGCGCGTAGACCCGCGTGTTAAATGCACTGCGGTAGCGCGCGTTTCCGCCGCCGCCGAGGCCACCTCTCCGGCCGCGTCATTGATAGCCGTCACCAACTCACGCAATGCCGACACCATATAATTTACCGCTTCAGCGATAGCGGCAGTATTTTCCTGATTATCGGTCGTAGCGCGCACCGTTAGATCACCCTCGCCTAGCGTGCGGATTTCATGGCGTAGGCGCATGACGGCGTCCCGTTCGGCTTTGTGCTGTTGCACCGTGGCGCGCGCGCGCGCTTGCGCCTCACGCACCAAATGATATCCCATTGCAATCAGCGTAACCAATGCCAGCAATCCAAAACCATAACCCAACCAAGCGAACACATGCGATTTCTTTTCCAGCGCATCGTAATTTTCTATCAACTGCGAAATCTCATCAACCATAGGATCGACATTGACCAACATACTATTACCAGCGCGCTGCGCTTTATTGAGATCCGGTAATTTTTCCCGAATGCGTTCAACCCGCTGGCGTATATCCGAAAATCGACTACGCACATCTTGCAGCGTCGCACGGGCGCGGTTATCGCCCTGCGCCGCGCCTATCTGCCCCCCAAGCGCCACTTCAAACTCGCCCAAATCACGCAAAAAAACCTCGCCCAAACTGCTACCTTGCGCACCTAACATCAACACCTTATCGATATGCCCCGCGATACGTTGCGCCAACACGAGTTGCCGCCCGGAAAATGAGCTATCGGACACATTACCGCTGCCGGCCGTAGTCTCGGCAGAAATATTTTGCAGTTGCGGAGCGCTGCTGACGAGCATACGCAGCAATTCCGACAGCGAACGCGCCGCAATTTCAGCGCGCAATACCATATCGACGTTATCGCGGAAATCATTCCACTGCGTGGTAACCGCCGCAAGCTCGGCGGCGACTGAATCGGGCGAGGCGGGTAAGCCGTGCGCGGAATCGCCTTCGCGCAAGAATTTTAAATTCGCGTCAAACTGATCGCGACGCACTTTTAATGTGATGTACGCCTGCGGTTTGGCGCGTAACGCCTCGGTGGACAAGGCCACCATTTGTAAGGCGGCGACGCGCAATTGTGACGCGAGATTGATATATTCTTTGTCTTGCGCGTTGCGTATGGCAAGGTAGCTGAACGCGGCCACCATCGAGACCACCAATAACACAAGGATGCCGATCAAAAAAATAATCGGTCGATTGGTATTTTTGATATTATTGCGTCTAAATTCCTGCGGGAAGGGTTCATCGATCACGTTTAGCAGCGCCCTTGTACGTATTAATTTACTGTTGAGAAAACACTAAACGGCGCATGAACGATTTAAATCCTCAATAAATTGTCGAGGGCAAGCGGCGCTTTTCAACTTCTAAACTTTATTGTGGCGTTCATTAGATTCGAATGCGCATCCGGATAACAACGATAACGGGAAATCTATAAAAAAGCCGCCATACTCAACTAATCGCAGTGCTGAATTCCGGGTGTTGCGCCAATTTATACACACTTACGCTACCCCAATAACGATCATCCTGATGGTAAACTTCATTCAGAAAATTCGCTACTCTACCTTTAAAAGCAGGGCCTTTTTGGGCTTTTTGCAACGAAGTGAAATGGCGTAACCCAACCACATCATCCACCAACAAACCCGCAGCCGCACGTGGATGCTTAGTTACCAACACGCGGCCAAGACGCTTGCTATTAACACGTCCTAACTCTAAAAATTGCGCTAAATCGATTACCGGCAAGAGCTGTCCGCGCAAACTACTCATGCCAACCAACCACGGTTTAGCGTTGGGCACTGAAGTAGGTTTGGGGTGGCGCACATAACTATAAACCTCTTTGAGCTCATCCAGCGGGATAAACAAATGCTCGCCTCCGGCCACAAACGCCAAACCCGACAAGCCGGTAACCGGCTGCGTCTCCGGCAACACCACTTGCGTACCCTGGCGGCCCTTCAGTTCAAGATCGCGCAACATGATCAAAGGATTACGATTATCCATAAATGCTCCAAATTTTTGGTATCCATACTGCTTATAAATCTGTTGTGGCTAACCACATTGATTATTAAAAATAGCACACGCAACGCAACACCGCGCAACCCTTGGGCGATGCTCAGTGCGCGGCCTCTTCCGTCGCCTGAGTATAGCGTGCAATCGTTTCGATCAAATCTTCTCGCGTAAAGGGTTTGGTTAAATATTGGTCCGACCCCGCCAAACGACCGCGCGCGCGATCAAACAAACCGTCTTTACTGGTCAACATGATCACCGGCGTGCGTTTAAATTCATGATTGTGTTTAATTAACGCGCACGTCTGGTAACCATCCAAACGCGGCATCATGACATCCACAAAGATAATATCAGGTCGATGCGTAACGATCTTGGCCAAGGCCTCGAAACCGTCATTGGCGGTGATCACGTCATAACCGGATTTTTGCAGCAAATTTTCTGCGGTGCGCCGTATCGTCTTGCTATCATCAATGATCATGACCTTAACGGCATGACCAGACCCTATGCGGGAATCTTGCTTCGTTGCGTTCACGCTTATCCCTCATCTTACTACGGGCAGGCCCAAACACCCGCCACTCGCCCTAGCGCCGACTCTCAACGCCTGGGCACCATCTGCAGCGCTCAGTCTTTTGAGTAAGCGATACCGAACGCCTGTGCCCGACGGAATCGCTCAAACTACCTACTGACGACCTCCTTATTGTCAATTCCCAGTATTAACAAGCGATTAACCATGTTTTAAGTAATGATGTATCAAAACCAGTGCGGTAATTATTGTGCATTTATCTGAGGAAATGCTTAGCAATGGCCTAGCAGTTTCCGAAATCTTTAAGTAACCCTACTTTAGCTCGCGCTAGCAGCGCCGCCATCGGGTATCGCGCCCTTAAGATATTTGTATTAACCGGATAATTTCATTAACATAGCCGCTATGCATCCAGACACCTACGCTGTACCGCACTTGACCACCGCCATGCGCGGCGCCTTGCTTGAGCTCGAAACCTTATTTTTGAGTCGCCAGGCGCATATCGAGGCGTGGTTTCGACGCGCCTGGTTGGTCACGCCGCCGCCCTTTTACTGTTCGGTGGATTTACGCAATAGCGGATTTAAAATCGCGCCGGTAGATACCAATCTTTTCCCGGCCGGATTTAACAATCTCAATCGCGCCTTCATGCCATTGTGCGTACAGGCGGCACAAGCGGCGATTCAACGTGTATGCGCCAAGGCCTTAAATATCCTGATCGTGCCGGAGAGTCATACACGCAATATATTCTACCTGGAAAGCCTCGCCACACTAAAAGAAATCCTGATACGGGCGGGCTTTGTGGTGCGCATAGGGTCCCTGTTGACCGATATGCGGGAACCGCTGACGATAGATTTGCCCAGCGGCAGACGCATCATTTTAGAAGAACTCATGCGTGACGGAGAGCGCGTTTCCGTCGCCGATTTTGAACCCTGCATGGTGTTGCTCAATCACGATATGTCCGGCGGTAGACCGGCGATATTGGAAAATCTCGATCAACCGGTTGTGCCGCCGCTCAATGTGGGATGGAGCAACCGCCTTAAATCCGAGCATTTCGCTCAATACCGCAGCGTCGCTAGTGAGTTCGCGCAACTCCTCAATATAGACCCCTGGATGGTAGATCCGTTATTTCGACATTGCGGCGAAATCGATTTTATGAAACGCGAAGGCGAAGATTGCGTCGCGCGCAATGTGCAGGCCTTGTTGACCGAAATCCAAGCCAAATATAACACCTATGGTGTCGATAAAACGCCCTTTGTCATCGTCAAGGCGGATGCCGGAACTTACGGCATGGGCATCATGACGGTGCGTAACGCCGATGAGATTTACGAATTGAATCGCAAACAACGCACGCGCATGACCGCCACCAAAGGCGGTCAAGTGATCAGCAAGGTCATCGTTCAGGAAGGCGTTTACACCTTTGAAACGTGGAATGACGCCGTGGCCGAACCCGTGGTCTATATGATGGATCACAACGTGGTGGGTGGTTTCTACCGCGTACACAAAGAACGTGGCGTAGATGAGAATCTCAACGCCCCCGGCATGCATTTTGAACCACTCGCATTCGCCAATCCGGGCAATTGTCCCGACCCCACGCAAGATCCCGACGCCGATCCCAATCGCTTTTACGTATATGGCGTCGTAGCCCGTTTAGCCTTACTGGCGGCGGCGCGCGAAATCGCCGAGGCGACCAAAAAATGAGCCTGCGTTTTGGGGTGGTGATGGACCCCATCGCCGCGATCAAACCCGCCAAAGATACTACGCTGGCGCTGTTGATCGAGGCACAGCGACGCGGATGGCCGCTGTGTTATTTGGAAATGGGCGATTTATATTTGCGCGATGGCGTCGCATGGGGACGTTGGCGCGAACTCCAAGTAAGCCATGATAGCCAAGCGTGGTACACCCTGGGCGCGGCGCACGACGAGCCGCTGCACACATTGGACGCGCTCTTCATGCGCAAAGATCCGCCCTTCGACACCGAATATTTAATGGCCACCTATATCTTAGAACGCGCGCAATTAGCGGGCGCCCATGTCTACAACGATCCGCGTGCGTTGCGCGATGTGAACGAAAAAATTTTTACCGCGTGGTTTCCGCAGTGCTGCGTTCCCACTTTAGTGACCAACGAAATCGCCCGCATTAAATCTTTTTTAACCGAACAACACGACATCATCGTTAAACCCCTCACGTTGATGGGCGGCGCATCGATATTTCGGATCCGTGAGGACGACGCCAATGTCAACGTCATCTGCGAAACGATGACACACAGCGGCACACAATACACGATGGCGCAACGCTATGTTCCCGAAGTGCGCGCCGGCGATAAACGCATTCTACTAATCGACGGCGAGCCTTATGCGTATGCCCTGGCGCGCATCCCCGCCGCCGGTGAAACGCGCGCCAATATGGCGGTGGGCGGCACAGGCGTCGGCCAACCATTGACGGAACGCGACCGCTGGATCTGCCAGCAAGTGGGGACGCAGTTGCGTACACGCGGTTTAATTTTTGTTGGCTTGGATGTCATCGGCGATTATTTGACCGAGATCAATGTCACCAGCCCCACGGGTGTGCGCGAGCTCGAAAAACAGTATGGCGACAATATCGCGGCGCGTATCTTGGATTGCGTGGCCGCAAGGGCATCGTGACGCCGGGCATGCGCCATCCCTTAATCGCACTTGCGTTGCTATTGTTGACGGCGTGCGCGGAAAAAACGCATCCACCGCAAGTATACAAGTACACTTTTTTTTCCATGGGCACGCAAATCGATTTATCGCTATTCGATGTTGACCCTGCACGCAGCGAACAAATCGCAACCGCCATTGAACGAGATTTTACGGCCCTGAATACCGCATGGAATCCTTGGGGAAACGGTGATTTAGGACAACTCAATACGGCATTGAAAAAAAACCAACCCGCGACCGTCAATCAGGCGCTACAAGAATTGATAGAAAACGCCCGTATCCTTGCGCGCGACAGTGACGGATTATTTAACCCCGGTGTCGGCGGCCTGGTAACATTATGGGGTTTTAACGAAGCCGCCACGCAAATGCCCAGTGGTCCGCCGCCCACGCAAGCGGCGCTGGATGTGTGGTTAAAACGCCATGACAGTTTAGCGAATTTGAAAATTCAAAACCTGACCCTCTCCGGGCATAAACCCGGTTTAATTTTGGATTTTGGCGGTTACGCCAAGGGATATGCGGTGGATAAGGCGATTCAACACCTCACGGATTTAGGCGTCAAAAACGCTATTGTAAACGCCGGAGGGGATTTGCGCGCCATCGGAAGTAAAGGTGGACGTCCGTGGATGATAGGCATACGCGACCCGCGCGGCCCAGGCATGCTCGCCGCATTGCCTGTGCGAGATGGCGAAGCGGTGTTTACCTCAGGCGATTATGAACGATTTTATGAATATCAAGGACATCGTTATCATCACATTTTTGATCCGCGCACCGGGTATCCTACGCAGGAAACCGCCTCCGTCACCGTCGTATACAACGCCGGCGCCAAGGCCGACGCCAGCGCCACGGCCTTGATGGTCGCGGGTCCGCAACACTGGCAATCCACCGCCAAGCGTTTAGGCGTGCGGCAAATCATGCTGGTCGCAACCGACGGCACGGTCTATATCACATCCGCTTTGCAGACACGCATTCAGTTTGAAAAATCGCCCGCCAAATTGATCGTCGGCGATGTTGACGCGCACTGATCGTTGGATCATCGCGCTGGCCGTGTGTGGGATTGCGAGTTTATATATTTTATTGTGGCGGCCAAACACCGAGGGACGCCGGGCGGAAATAAGCGTAAACGGAAAAGTCGTCGCCACTCTTGATTTGCAACGCGATGTCCTGCAAAAATTCACGGGCATGTTAGGTGAATCAGAAATCGAAATCCGTGATCGACGCATACGCTTTCGCGCGTCGCCCTGTCATGGCAAACAATGCATACACATGGGCTGGGCGCGACGCGGCGGCGAATTTATCGCATGCCTGCCCAATCGCATCGCCGTCACGATCATCGCAGACGAAAGTGTTTATGATGCAGTGAATTTTTAGGCGCTCAACCTGAGCGTCATCCGAAAACGCGGTGCGCGGATGCGCCAGCGGCGGTTTTGCTTCTCATATCCCTACCTTCAAATGTTTTTTTATATCCCAGCCGTCGTAAATTTGTGCGGCTTGACTACGCTAGACAACATGAGATTGTCCGGCATTGCGCCGTCGCGCACATACACGTCATCGCGAAACTCCGCCATGCGGCCATCGCCGCTCCACGCGGTCTGATACAAAATATAGACCGGCAATCGCTGGGTCACTGGGATGCGAAATGTATTGTCTTTTTCCAATGCGCTGGTGATGCGTTCCGGCGTCCAACGACTGCCTTCTAACACCTTGGCCGCCAACTTTTCGGGATGCTCTACGCGTATGCAGCCGGAGCTGAAGGCGCGCACCGGATTGCGGAATAGTTCGCGTTGCGGCGTGTCGTGCAAATAAATATCGAACGCATTGTTCAAGCCGAATTTAATCCGCCCCAAACTATTCGAATCGCCCGCTTCTTGTTGCAGAAAAAACGGGAACCGGTCGGCCTTGATATCGTCCCAACGCACCTTGGCCGGGTCGATACGCACCATCTGTTTGCCGTGCCGGCTCCACACGCGTATCCCTTTGCGCGCGAAAAATTCTTGATCGCCGCGTTGTTTCGGCAGCATGTCCTCACGCGCGATGCGCTGCGGTACATTCCAAGTCGGGTTTAAATCCACATATTCGATATTGCTGGCGATCACCGGCGTAGCGCGGTATTTTTTGCCGATGATGACCTTCATATCGAGTACGTTTTTGCCTTTTTCATACATATTCAATTTATAATCGGCGATATTGACGGCGATATAGCGCTCGGGGAGTTGACGCGGTAACCAGCGCCAGCGCTCCATATTTTTTTCGATTTCGGCAATGCGTTCGGCAATCGGTTTGTTCAACGCGCGCGCGGTACTGCGATCCAAGATTCCGGTCGCGGGCAAACCGTGACGCGCTTGAAAATTGATAATCGCCTCCGCCAAGGTCGCGTTATACACGCCGGGCTTGATGGCCGCGATATTCGCCTTCAAATAACCCTCACGCTGCAAACGTACGCGTAGCTTTTCGCTATCCGCATAGGGCGCATCCGGCCTGATATCTTTCTCCACTTTGACTTTCGGCCATTCGCCGTCACGCGCCATATCGCGATAATATTGCAGACTGGCGCGCAGATTGCGATAGGCGCTATGCGGTGGTGCGAATTCGCTCAAGGATTTCGTAAAATTCGCTTTCGCTAACGTTTGCGCGAGCACAGCGACCGGATCGACACGCTCGGGGTCGATGTGCCAATCGGGGTCGATGATTTTTGGAAATTGATAACCGGCCTTGACTTCCACGCTGTAGCGCATAAAGGCGTCGGTCAATAAGACCTCCAAACGCACCAGATCCGGCAACTGCGTGCGTTCCCAATAATTGGCTATTTCATCGACATGATAATCGCTAGGCAACAAGGCATCGTGATCGGCATGGTTTAAAATTTCGCGTAATTCGTGCGCCTTGCCGTTCGGCCCACCACTCCCCACCCACACCGCGCCTTGACCGCGCGCGTTATAAAAGGCCTGCAATTGCTTGTAATTGATGTGGGCGAACGTATCGCGCTGTTGTATCGCGGTGATAATCCCGTGCTTAAGCGCGCCGTCATGTCTATGCATGAACAACCACGCACCCACCACCATCAGCGCCAGCGCTGCGCACATGGTCAGGGCATGAAATATACGTACACCGCCTAGCATTTTTTTCACCATATTCAATATCATAGACAATCACCCATGGTCTCTGACGAAGTGCGGTCCGAGGCACATAAACTCTATTGGAAATAGGCTACAAGACTCGCCCTGGCGTTGGCGAACAGCTCCTGTAGGGCTTATTTCAACAACATATACATGGGAACTTAAGTCGGGCTTGTGAGCGGCTGTCCAGCCCACGCGACCTAGGGTCTTAAAGAGGTGTATTCTAGCGGATTTTTAACGTTAGTCTAAGTATTTAAACACTATAGCGTATATCGATGATGACATAGCGTCTGATCCCCTGCGGGCTGATGACCTCTACCGCGTCATCCACTCCCTTTTTTAATAAAGCGCGCGCCATGGGCGCGTCTATGCTAATCCAACCGCGCGCGGTGTCGATCTCATCCGCGCCTACGATACGATATCGATGCAACACGCCGGTATCGTCTTCCAAATCCACCCAGGCCCCGAAAAATATTCTGTCTACATCGGCGGGCGCGCGATCCACCACCACTAAATCATCCAGACGCTTTTGCAAAAATCGTATGCGCCTATCGATTTCACGCAGGCGTTTTTTTCCATAAATGTATTCGGCGTTTTCCGAGCGGTCTCCCTGCGCGGCGGCCTCGGAAACGGCTTGCGTCACTTGGGGACGCTCGACGCGCCACAAATGTTCAAGCTCCGCACGCAATTTCGCAATGCCTGGCGCGGTGATGTAAGGCGAGGATTTGGCTACCGGAGGACGATAACGGCTCATGCGTTGTTCATTTTAACGCTCACGGCCCGTCGGATTTGATGCGCACTTCGCGTTGCGGATAAGGCATGGACACACCGTGTTTTTTAAACGCCCGCCAAATGGTCAAGTTGAGATCGGACACGACATTGCCCAGGCCATTTTGCGGATCGTTAATCCATACTACCAACGACAGCTCTATTCCATTATCGCCAAATTTACTTACAAAAACACCGGGCGCAGGGTCATGCAACACACGGCTATTGCTAAACGCGCACTCGGACAAGATGCGCAATGCAACGTCCAAATCTTCTTGATAACCCACTTGCACCGCTACGTTTATCGACACACGCGGGTCGCTATATGTCCAATTGCGCACTTCATTGGTCACCAACTGCTCATTGGGAATCAGGCGCTCTACACCGTCGCGCTGGCGCACGACGACATAGCGCGCGCGCAATTGTTTAACCCACCCGTATTCATTGCGATCTCCCAACGAAATCACGTCGCCGGGTTTGATGGCGCGATCAAACAATAACACAAATCCGCTGATAAAATTGCTCGCGATGCGTTGCAACCCGAAACCTACACCCACGCCCACCGCACCGCCTAACACGGTGAGCGCGGTCAAATCTATACCCAAGGCGTCCAAGGCCACCAAAAACGCAATTGCAACAAATACTACGCGTATCGCCTTGCCTATCATCGCCTGTAAACTGGGATCGACCCGCAAAACCGTATCGACGCGTCGCTCAACCACACGCGCCAGCCACACCGCCAACAAGAAAAATAACGCCACCGCCAAGACTATTTTAAAAACCGATAAGATGGAAATGCGGATATTGCCCAATTCCATACTGACTTGATCAAGCGCATTTTCAATCGGCAGCAACCAACCCAACATATACAGCGCGACCACCGCCCATACAACGGTGGTGATGCTGGTTTCCCAGGCGCGCAAGGTCTTGCTCGGCGTCAAGGTCTTGCGCAATAAAAAAATGATGGCGCGTATCGCCGCGTACGACAAAATCAACGGTGCGACGATGGATAACCATTCATAATCCCAGTCCAATTTGCGCAACACCGCGCGCTCCATCAAAATGAGCAACAAAAACACAAAGGGTTGTATGAGACGCGCACCGGTACTGAAGGTAAGATCGCGCAGTTTATGATCCGGGCCGTCGTCCCAACGCACGTGGCTCGCCCAGTAGTTATGCACAAACCAGGCGCACACCCAGGCGATGCCGATCAATGCAAATTGAGACCACGTTGAGGGTGCCGTTAACACATCCCCCATTTCGCGCCAAGACCATGGCCAGACTTCCATACCACCTCCAAATTCTATGCTTAATGTAGTTGTCGCGCCGAGTGCTGTGTGCATGCACCGCCGCGCGTAAAAACTAACGCGTAGACGCGATTTTTTTTGCGGCCTTATACAATCGATGATCGGGCAAGGCACGGTTACGGCCATAGATGTCCGGGCGAAACTGTACGCGTTCGTTTTCCACCCACGCAGTCCAATACAGCAGGTAAATCGGCGTAGGCTTGGCCAAATCCACACGTTGGGTCTGCGCGGTCGCCAATGCGGCTTCTACATCGCGCACCGACCATTGCGGACTAGCTAACAGTTGCGCCGCCAATTCTACCGGTTGTTCTACGCGTATACAACCGGAACTATAGGTACGTATGCGGCGTTCAAATAAAAAACGCGCCGGGGTATCATGTAAATATACGCGAAAGGAGTTTGGAAACATAAATTTCATCCGCCCCAGGCTGTTTTTTCCGCCCGATTCTTGTTGCAATTTATATGGAAAATCCTCGCCTTTCACGTTTTCCCAATCTATTTCATCGATATCTATTTCTTCCCCGTCAGACCCCCAACTGGTCACAACGTGGATGCCTTTGCGTAAAAAATATTCCGGGTCTTGACGTTGTTTAGGCAGCAGATCCTCGCGGGCGATGCGATCCGGCACCTTCCACACCGGATTCAATTCTATATATTGAATTTTATTATTGAACACCGGCGTCGCACGATAATCCTTACCCACCACTACACGCATTTCCAAGACCTTTTTGCCTTTATCCATCATCGCCAATTTATAATCCGCCATATTCACCTGCACGTTTCTGCTTTCCATTTTGCGCGGCATCCAACGCCAGCGCTCCATGTTTTTTTCGATTTCCGCGACGCGCGCCGCTAATGACACGTTTAACGCCGCGCGCGTCCCGCGCCCGACCACGCCATCCGGCGTAAATCCATGCGCGCTTTGAAATTGTTTTACCGCCTGTTCGACTTCCGCATCGAACATCATTTCATTGGCGTCTACGCGCACGCGCAAAAAACCCTCGCGCTCCAGGCGCTCGCGTAACGTCGCCACCATTGGACTCCAATCGCCGGCACGCAAGGCCGTTTCATCGCGCAATATCGGCCACTCACCTTGCTTTTGCCAACGTCGATACACCTTCAAGGCCTGCCGCAGACGTTTATATTCGTCATAGGCCGGCGGCAATTGCGCCATCGCGGCGGCGAAATCTTTTTTTTCCAACGTGCCCTTTAACAGCGCGAGGGGGTCGATTTTGTCGGGCACAATATACCAATCGGGATCAATGGCGCGGGGAAATTGGTATCCCGCCCGCACTTCCACCGCGTAGCGAAGAAACGCATCCGTCAGTAACAAGTCCAAGCGCACGAGACTTCCGGCATCTTTTTTTGTCCACAATTCACGCACCGCGTCGCTATGATAGTCTTCCGGGAACAAGGCGTCTCTATCGGCGTCGCCTAACACATCGCGCAGATATAACGCATTGACGGAGGGTCCCAACAACTTCACCCACGTCAGCTTAAATTGGCGCGCCTTATACCAGACATTTAAACGCGCCCTGTCTAAAT
>CAKKRP010000064.1 GCA_919902765.1 Gammaproteobacteria bacterium
AATGTGAACGCCGGTTTGGCGGGCGTATATTATTTACAAGACCCCGCGCAAAGCATGCCCGCGAACTTAACGAACCCCGCGCAGACCATCCCCATAGTGTTGCAAGATCGCAGCTTCGACGAGCATGGTCAGTTGTATTTCCCCGGTGATTCTTCCGGCGGCGCACTGTCCAGTCCCAATCCCGATCATCCGTATTGGGTGCCGGAATTTGTCGGCGATGTCAACGTGGTCAATGGTAAGGCCTGGCCATACTTTGAAGTGCAACGGCAGCGTTATCGTCTCTTGTTTCTAAATGGTTCTAATGCGCGGGCGTATAGCTTGTTACTCAAGACCGCGCGTGGCAAGGGCGTTAACATGTGGGTCATCGCCACCGACGGCGGTTATCTCGACGTGCCGGTAAAGATTAACGGTGAGCGCAATCAGCCTTTAAATATCATGCCGGGCGAGCGTTATGAGGTGATCATCGACTTCAAAGATTTCAGCGGTCAAAATCTCACGCTGACCAATTCCGCCGCAATGCCATTCCCCTTTGGTGACCCCGTCGCAGGCACACGGATGGAAAGCGTTATGCAATTCCGCGTCGGCCGTTTGGAAATCAAGGATAAAAGTTTCAAACCGGACAGCAGCACGCGTTTGCGTAGCGTCGCGCAATCTATCGTACGCTTAACAGATCCCATCAAGGGTACGTTGAGCGTCACGCCTGCCAAGACCCGTCAGTTGACCTTGAACGAAGTGATGGGCGACCCGGTGAATGCCGTCGATCCGGTCACCGGCACGATGCAAGCCTATGCGGGTGGCCCGCTTGAAGTGTTGCTCAACAACACGCAATGGACCGGCGCATCACCGCGTACCAACGGCGATTTCACCACCATTACCGTGGGCGGAACGAGTGTTGCGGTGTCCGAGCTGCCGCAGGAAGGCACCACCGAGGTTTGGGAGATTGTCAATCAAACCGCCGACGCGCATCCCATACATTTGCATTTGGTGCAGTTCCAACTGATCAACCGTCAGACGTTTGATACCGTGGCCTGGGATGCGGCATATGGTGCGGCCTTCCCAACGGGCGCATTCCAACCTGCTTACGGCCCGCCCGGCGATTATCGCGCCGCCAATAATCCGCTTTCCGGTGGTAAAGACGGTGGCAATCCCGATGTGACACCGTACTTGGCCGGTGCGGTCATTCCTCCCGGTGCGCAAGAGCGCGGATGGAAAGACACCTTGATCATGTATCCCGGCGACGTGACCCGTATCGCGGTGCGTTATGCGCCTACCGATGCGCCGGTGAGCGCGCCCGCTGCGCAATTGGCCTATCCGTTCGATCCGAGTGGCGGCATGCAATATGGCTATGTGTTCCACTGCCATATCTTGGATCATGAAGACAACGAAATGATGCGTCCCAAGATGGTGCAGTTGAATCCGCTGGCGCCGGCACCTTCCGCGCGTCGCTTGGTGAAGGGTGTGAACTACTAAGTTACGTAAGGGCATTACGCAAATTTGGGCGCCTAATGGCGCCCTTTTTTTAACCCGGATTCAACCCCAGATTTTCCATTAAGCATCTACTCGGCAGCGTGATTTGTTGATTACAGTTTCATGGAAATTCATGCGAATTTCTATATAATGCATTATGATTCTTAGATCGCATGGCATGTGTTTTTATGGTGAGCTGGAAAGACCTTCGTTTTGTTAATACCTTTGCGCAGTTACCCGCCGTTTTTTATAGTCGGCTTGCACCCGCACCATACGCAGAAAATTATCTGGTGGCGATTAATCCCGCCGCCGCGCAACTGCTGAATCTCGATATTGACGCGCGTTCCTTGAGCGCGGATCAATTGGCCGGGCTTGATTTGCCATCGACGTGCGAACCGCTGGCGATGCTCTACGCCGGGCATCAATTCGGTTCTTACGTGCCGCAACTGGGCGATGGCCGAGCGTTGGTGTTGGGCGATGTGTACGGCGCAGACGGCGCATTATGGGAATTGCAACTCAAAGGGGCGGGGCCTACACCTTATTCGCGGCGCGGCGACGGCCGCGCGGTATTGCGCTCCAGTATTCGTGAATTTCTGGGATGCGAGGCCATGCATGGCCTCGGCGTGCCTACGACGCGCGCGCTCAGCATCACTGGCAGCGATGAACCGGTCTATCGCGAACAGGTCGAAACCGCTGCCACGGTACTGCGTTTTGCGCCTACGCATGTGCGCTTCGGATCGTTTGAAGTACATTATTATCGCAATCAACACGCCAATATTAAAATTTTGGCGGACTACATCATCGCACGCCACTATCCGGAAATCGCCGTCCACCCTCAACCTTATTTGGAATTTCTCAGCCACGTGATCGCGCGCACCGCGCGGCTGATCGCGCAATGGCAGGCCGTGGGATTTACGCATGGCGTGATGAATTCCGACAATATGTCGATTCTTGGATTGACCATGGACTACGGGCCGTTTGGATTTATGGACGCCTACAATCCCGGGTATAATTGCAATCACAGCGATAGCGGCGGACGCTATTCGTTCGATCAACAACCGTCTATAGGTTTGTGGAATCTGGCCTGTTTGGCGCAAACGCTGATACCCTTGATCTCAGTAGAAGACGCCAAGGCGGCGCTGGCGCGCTACGAAGAGGTGTTCGACGCGCATTATTTTGCGTTAATGACCGCCAAGCTGGGCCTGGTGCAAGCCGATGACGAGGCGCGCGCATTGGTGACGACATTATTAGAAATCATGGCCAAAAATAACGTCGATTACACGCTATTTTTGCGTCGCTTGGGCGGATTCAGTAGTGTGTCTCAAGATCGCAACGCCGAATTGCGCGACATGTTTTTAGATCGTGAGGCCTTTGATGCGTGGGCGGGGCGTTATGCGGCGCGTCTGATGCGCACAAATTGCGACGCCGCCGCGCGCAAGCGGCGTATGCTGGGCGTCAATCCCAAATATGTGTTGCGCAATTATATGGCGCAATCGGCCATCGAAAAGGCGCAGCAAAAAGATTTTTCCGAAGTGGAGGCGTTGCTGCGGGTGTTGCAACAACCCTTTGCGGAACATCCGGCGTACGCACACTACGCGGACTATCCTCCCGCCTGGGCGGAACAAATCGAGCTGAGTTGTTCGTCATGAGGCGCGCGCCGTCCCAGGCTAAGCAAAAAAAACCGCCTGCGCAGCGTGAAGAAAAATATTACGGCGTCGCGGCGTGCCGTGGGTTGTGGCGAAAACGCGCGCGCGACATCATCCGTATTTATCTCACGGCCGAGCGCGTTCCCGAATTTAGCGACCTGTTGAAATGGGCGGCGCAACAGCGCAAGGCCTATCACATCGTGACCGATGAGGATATGGAGCGTCTTACGCGGTCGGAACATCATCAAGGAATTTGTTTGCTGACGTTAGAACGCGCCGTATACGCGTTTGCCGATTGGTGGCAGGAAAAATCGCGCGCGCGACCCGCCGCGTCCTTGCTTGTCTATCTGGATGGTGTTGAAAATCCGCATAATCTTGGCGCAATCGTACGGACGTGCGCGCATTTCGGCGTCGGCGCGGTGTTGGGGGACGCCGCGCAGTTGCCGCGCCTGTCGCCGTCGGCGTATCGCGTCGCGGAAGGCGGGGCGGAGTTTGTCGATATGGTGGGGCTGGATAACCCCGCCGCTCAGTTGGGTGTGTTGCGTAAAGCCGGGTATGAATTGCTCGCCGCGCACGCCGCGCCTGGCGCCAACTCTTTATTTGCGTATAAATTTGCCGCCCATTGTGTGCTGATTTTAGGCGCGGAACTCACTGGTGTATCGCCCATGTTGGCGCGGCTATCCAGCCAGGGAATTCAAATTCCGGGCACCGGCCAAGTGGAGAGCCTGAATGTCTCCACGGCCGCCGCGATCATCATCGGCGAATACCACAGACAGCGCGCGCCAGTAGCGTAATTTATAGAATTTTTCGAGGGGAAATGTACGTTAAGTAAGTCTGGGTTAGGCCGATAGCGGGTTATAAACCGAATGCCGCGCATAGGACGAGTGCAGTGAGTGTAGAAAACGCCATTTTTATTGCTCGCCAACCCATTTATAATGAGGCTTTACAGATATATGGGTACGAGTTGTTATATCGTTCTGCGCGTACAAATAGCGTGGTGGTGACCGACGGCAATCACGCCACTGCCGAGGTGTTGACCAACGCATTTTTGGAAATAGGCATAGATAAATTGGTCGGCGGCGGCATTGCATTTATCAATATCACCAAAGACTATTTAGAGAACCGGTCGAACATCCCTTACACGTCGAAAAAGGTGGTGTTGGAAATACTGGAAGATATAGAACCTACTCGCGAAATTCATGATGCCGTCAAGGATTATAAAAAACGCGGCTATGTCTTCGCGTTAGACGATTTTGTCTACCCCTCCAGCCAAGAATCGTTATTGAACCATGTCAAGATAGTTAAGATAGATGTGCGCGAACACACGGCGGCGGAATTGCAAGAGTGTGTGAGGCGGCTAAAACGCTATCCGGCGCTATTGTTGGCGGAAAAGGTCGAGACGCGCGAGGAATATGAATTTTGTAAAAAGCTGGGATTTAGCTACTTTCAAGGCTATTTTTTGGCAAAACCGCAAATCGTGGAGGGCCGCAAGCCACCGCAAAACAAAGTCGCCATTATGCAGTTGTTGCGCGAAATGCAAAACCCCAATGTGAATTTGAACGTGTTGGAACGCCACGTTATGACCGACGCCGCGCTCAGTTACAAGGTTATGAAATACATCAACTCGCCGGCGGTCGGCCTGCGCGAAAAAGTGGATTCCATCAAGGCGGCGTTGGTGTTAATGGGCTTGGACGCGCTAAGCACCTGGGTCAGGTTGATTGCGATGAGCAGTCTCTGCGAGCATGGCCGCGAGTTGGTGCGTATCGCCTTGGTGCGGGCCAAGACCTGTGAATCTTTGGCGCTGGCGGTGTCGGCGCGCAACACAGACGCCTTTTTTACGGTCGGATTATTTTCCGTATTAGACGCCATGCTGGATATACCGATGGTGGAAGTGCTGCAAAAATTAGGTATATCCGGCGAGATGCACGCCGCGCTCGTCGATCGCGCCGGGGTGATCGGGCAAGCGCTGGATTGCGTCATTGCCTTCGAAAAAGGCAAATGGGATGCGATAACTTTCAATCGTCTGGGGTTTAAAAAAATCCAGCAATGTTTTCTGGATGGAGTTATGACGGCCGATAAATTGGTCGCCCAGATGTAGCCCTAAGGGAATAAATCAGGCGTCTTGGCTGTTTGTTGCTTACATAGCAGTCGCAGACCTGGGTCAAGCGATGTATTGTTGAAAAATGTGATACTTTCGCGATGATTGTCTTAGCAAAAAATGACACACTATGCCTAGTCAATTTTAGGTTCAATCGCCAAGCATTTTGGGGGCATCATGCTAGTCAAAAATAAATCCGATATTTCCATGTCGGAGATCACCGCTGAGTCTGTTTTTTTAAGTCGCCGCAAATTTATCGAAAATACGGCGTCCTTGACGCTATTAGGTGCAGCGGCGATGGGGGGCGCGTCGCTAGTTGCGGCCGCGCCGCAGGATAAGACGTTTACCAACCTCCCGCGCAGTCCATTTTCCACCGCTATCCCGCCGAACCGTTTTGAAGACGTGAGCACCTATAATAATTTTTATGAATTCGGCACCGCGAAAGAAGCGCCTGCGTTGTATGCGGGTGGGCTGCGCACCCGTCCGTGGACGGTGCAGGTAGAAGGCGAGGTTAAAAAAACGGGGCAATACGCATTGGATGATTTCCTAAAACCCTACGCGTTGGAAGAACGTATTTATCGCTTTCGCTGCGTAGAGGCGTGGTCCATGGTAGTGCCGTGGGTGGGTATTGCGTTGCGCGATGTCATAAAAGGCCTGCAACCGGGTTCACGCGCCAAATATGTCGAATTCACCACCTTGCATGACCCGACACAAATGCCGGGGCAAAAACGCAATGTGTTGGATTGGCCGTATGTGGAAGGGTTGCGTATCGACGAGGCGACTCATCCGTTGGCGTTGCTCGCGGTGGGTATGTATGGCCGGGTTTTACCCAATCAAAACGGCGCACCTCTGCGCTTGATCGTGCCATGGAAATACGGATTCAAAAGTATCAAATCCATCGTAAAAATTCGTTTTCTGGAAGACCCGCCGGTATCGACGTGGATGTGGTCGGCGCCTAGCGAATACGGCTTTTACGCCAATGTAAATCCGGACGTGGATCACCCGCGTTGGAGTCAAGCGAAGGAGCGGAGGTTAGGAGAAATATTTAAGCAAAAGACCTTACCTTTTAATGGCTACGCCGATCAGGTGGCGTCATTGTATACGGGAATGGATTTACGGAAAAATTTCTAATGAATATTCCAGCGGTGCGCGAAAAAGAGTTGGTTATAGTCAAAACGAGTGTATTTTTATTGGCGGCGCTGCCCTTCGCGCAATTTTGGTGGCGGGCGTATGCGCACACCTTAGGGCCTAATCCGGTTGAAGCGGCCTTGCATGAGAGTGGCGATTGGGCGCTGCGATTTTTGTTGATCACGCTTGCGTTGCCGTTGGTGCGGCGTGTCTTCGCCGTCGCCTGGGTGTTGCGGGTGCGCCGTATGTTGGGTCTATTCGCGTTTTTTTACGCCGTGGTGCATGTGAGTGTCTATCTGGGCATAGATCGCTTTTTCGATTGGGACGAGATCGCAAAAGATATATTGAAAAGACCCTATATCACACTAGGGCTAGGCGTTTTTTTGGCGTTGATCCCGCTCGCCGTCACGTCCACCAACGGCATGATGCGGCGTCTGGGCCCACGTTGGAAACAACTGCATCGCAGCGTCTATGTCATCGCAACCTTGGCCATCTTGCATTACCTGTTGTCGCTGAAGGCGGATGTGCGCGTACCGCTAATACATGCGAGCATATTATTGGCATTGTTGATTACACGCGCCTATATACAACGACGAGAGGCGGTGTAGTCGGCGCTGGTTTGATCGCTATTATCGATTTTCAACGCGAGGTCATTGGGGGTACGCCGCCGCAGGTTGGCTATGCGCGTTAATTCCCAGTGATACTCTCAACTTATTAGATTTATTATGAATTGGGCCAAATGACGGCTCATTTTTCGTTGCTTAAGAAAAAACTAAGCTTATTCCTATAGGTTTGTCCAGCCACACTGTCGTACCCAAACGACAACGCATATTAGGGTATGTTGGGGCGAGATTTACAGTCGTCGGCCGTTAACGGCTGGCCGAACGACGGGAGGGGGAGCCGTAAGAAGGCCTCTTGTCTGTGCGCGTGCATAGGCAAGAGGGGCTTCTTTAACTAATTAACGTGTGTCGGCCTGACCCGCGTCCAAAGAGGCGCGATTATCGCGTTCTGTCTTGATGTCCCAGTCGAAATAGTTGATCGCAAACACCTGCTCGGAGGCGGTTTGATAATTCGCCGTGACGATGGTGCCGCTGTCTTCCCACTGCATATAGCTGGTGCCGTTTTTTAAGGCGACGGTCTGGCCCGTACCATACAGCGCGGACAGTTCCTTACGCACCTCGCTCAGATCGGTGGCCTCGGTGCCTAAGCTGATGCGGTATAGGCGGTTTTCGTAAAAAATTAAATCCAGGCCCGCATTTGTGTTTAACTTGGGGATCAACTGGCGTACTTGTGCGGCGCTGAGCGCCGTAAAGACCTCATTCTTCGCGCAATTCGCACAGGGCTCCGGCTGGACATGCGCGATTTGGGCGAATTCGCCGATCGACATGCGCAGTTTGAAGGGGCCTAAGGAGCGGGGTATTTCGGCAATGCCGCCGGCATAGGCGGCCGATGAGGCGGCCAAACTTAACCACCAGCCCGCCGTCGCGAGTATCTTATAAATTGCCATCTGGGTTTCTCCATGACTACATTATTCAAGAGAAATCCATCTCATTGAAAAGCCTTTAAAAAAAGGCGTTACGCGTCCTGTTGCAACCACTGCGCGGCGGTCTTGGCAAAATAGGTCAATATGCCATCGGCACCGGCGCGGCGGATACTTAATAATGATTCTAATATCACCGCTTTCTCATTAAGCCAGCCTTTTTGCACGGCGGCCATCAACATGGCGTACTCGCCACTGACTTGGTAGACATAGGTCGGCGCGCCGAATTGATCTTTGACGCGGCGCACTATGTCTAAATAAGGCAGGCCGGGCTTGATCATCACCATGTCCGCGCCTTCTTCCAGATCCAAGGCTACTTCGCGCAAGGCCTCATCGCTGTTGGCGGGGTCCATTTGATAGCTGTATTTATTCCCCCCCGCGAGATTGGCGGCCGAGCCTACCGCATCACGAAACGGCCCGTAAAAACTGGACGCGTATTTCGCGGAATACGCCAGGATGCGGGTGTGGATATGGCCTTGCTGTTCCAGCGCGGCGCGGATCTGGCCGATACGTCCGTCCATCATGTCTGACGGGGCGACCACATCCGCCCCGGCCTGCGCATGCGACTGGGCCTGTTTGACCAACACGGCGACCGTTTCGTCATTCATCACATAGCCGCTGGCGTCGATCAGTCCATCTTGCCCGTGCGTGGTGTAGGGGTCTAACGCGACATCGGTGATGACGCCGAGTTGTGGGAAACGTTTTTTGAGCTCGTATACCGCACGTTGAGCGAGGCCATCGGGATTAAAGGCCTCGCGCGCGTCTAACGATTTGTGTTCCTGGGGTGTGACCGGAAACAAGGCCACCGCAGGGATGCCCAATTTGACCAGGCTATCGGCCTCGCGTATCAATTCATCGATGCTGACGCGTTCGACGCCGGGCATGGAGGCCACGGGTTCACGCCGGTGCGTGCCTTCCAGCACGAACATCGGATAGATGAGTTGATCCACCGCCAACGTGTGCTCGCGCATTAAGCGGCGACTGAAATCGTCGCGCCGCATACGGCGCATGCGCACCCGGGGGTATTGCTGAGGCCAAAGCGGTGTCGTCATGGATAATGTCTCGATTATTTGCGTGTCTTAAACGGCAAGGGCGCGATGGTTTCGCGTAAATGCGCAAACACTTCATCGACCTCGCCATTGCCTTTTACGGAATAAAACTTCTGCTGTTTGCGATAATGATCGGCCACCGGCGTGGTTTGTTCGGCATACACTTGCAGACGTTTTTTAACCGTGTCTTCGGTGTCGTCGGCGCGCTGAATTAATTTTCCGCTGCACTTGTCGCATTGGTCTGCGGCGGTGGGCTTGGAAGAATAGATATTATAAATCGCGCCGCACTTTTCGCAACTGCGGCGGCCGGTGATGCGCGCGATAATATCCGCTGCGGGCACGTCGATCAACACCGCGCCGTGGATAGACCAGCCGAACATCGCGAGCAAGGTGTCTAAGGCCACCGCTTGATTGACGGTGCGCGGAAAACCGTCCAGGATAAAGCCGTTTTGCGCGTCTTTTTGATTCAGACGATCTTTGATCAGGTCGATCACGATCTCGTCGGTGACCAACTGACCGGCCTCGATAATGGATTTGACTTTTTGACCCAGCGGGCTACCGGCGGCGACAGCGGCGCGCAGTAAGTCTCCGGTGGAAATTTGCGGCACATGATAGGCGTCCACCAACATCTTGGCCTGCGTGCCCTTGCCCGATCCGGGCGCTCCCAATAACACAATACGCATTTCCGCTTGCTCCTATGTGAAATGTCAGACGCCCCATTATAGGGGGTGTGGGTCTGGGCCACAAACGCAGATGCGCGATGTGGGTATAGTAAGTACTTATGCCGCTATCGTTTTCGCTTATTTGTGGGCGCGAAATCGCGTATAATATGCGTAGTCACAGATTTTATCTTAGAGGTTAGTATGATTTTAGATCGCGTCGGGGCCGGCGAAGACGTGCCCAATAGTGTGAATGTCATCATCGAAGTGCCTGCCTATAGCGCGCCGGTGAAATACGAAGTGGACAAGGATTCCGGGGCGATGTTTGTGGATCGTTTTATCGCTACCCCCATGCATTATCCCGCCAATTACGGCTATATTCCGCACACGCTGATGGACGATGGCGATCCGGCGGACATGTTGGTCATCACGCCGTTTCCGTTGATGGCGGGCACGGTGGTGCGCTGCCGCCCGATTGCGATGTTGAATATGTCGGACGAATCCGGGCGCGATGAAAAATTGGTTGGCGTGCCTATCGCCAAGCTCACGAAGCTGTATAGCAAAATTAACGATATCAATGACTTGCACGAGCTACAGGTGCAGCAGATTAAGCACTTTTTTGAGCATTATAAAGACCTGGAAGAAGGCAAGTGGGTCAAGGTGGAAGATTGGGTAGGGGCCGAGGCCGCCAAGGCCGCGATTATTGCCGCTGTGGCGCGCGCGAAGGCCGCCAAGACTAAGCATCACCACAGCACTAACTAAAGCGCGCGCGGGGCGTTTTGGTTTGTCTGTCTCGGGTCTATTCCTACATCGTCGGCGTAGCGCCTCCCGCATGGGTTTTTTCATAGTGCGCCTGGCATGCTAGGCACATATGGACATGCGGGACGACGCGCAGGCGTTCAAATTGGATGTCGGCGCCGCATTGCGTACACAAACCGTAGCCGCCCGTGCGTATATCTTGCATAGCGCGTTCAACGGCGCGCAATTCCTTGAGTTCGGTATCCAATTGGCGGAGGTCTAAATCCACCAGCAAGTCGGCCACCGAGGCGTCTCCGGCATCGTGGACTTGGCCCGCCAATTCGGTGTAGCGCCCGTCTTGCGAGCGGCGCAGTTCTTCTTGGATGAGCAGCCGCAATTCGGCTTGACGACGTTGTAGTTGCGTGCTGAGCGTGTTACGTTGGTCGGAACTGAGCAGGGTCATGACGATCTCCTTTTCAGACAATGCAGATAAAGCGCTTAAGTTCAGTGTAACAGATTTAGCCTAAATAACCTTAATGGGGTTTCGATAAGGTATCGGCATGTCAGCACCATCACTACACACTCAGGCTTCGGATCATCACGCCCATACCCATGCGCATGGACCCGTCACGCGTGGCCTGGCTTGGGCCTTGGGGTTGACCTTGCTGTTCGCAGCGGTGGAGGCGGCCGGTGGTTGGTTAGCGGATTCATTGGCGTTATTGGGCGATGCCGGACATATGTTGTCCGATGCGTCGGCCTTGGGCTTGGCGGTCTTCGGTGCCTGGTTGGCGCGGCGGCCCCCGACCTTGCGTCATTCCTATGGGTTGTTGCGCGCCGAGGTGTTAACGGCGCTGGTTAATAGCGCATTGTTGTTGGTGGTCGTCGCCAATTTGGCTTGGCACGCGATAGAGCGTTTTAACGCACCCCACCAAGTCGATGCGGGTTTGACGATGGGTGTCGCGGCGCTGGGATTGGCGGTCAATATCGTGGTCGCGACGTTGTTGCATGGTCATGGCGACGATCTCAATATGCGCGGGGCGTTTTTGCATGTGCTGGGCGATTTGCTGGGGTCGGTCGCGGCCTTGGCGAGCGGTGTGGTCATCTATTTTTATGGCTGGATGTGGATAGACCCGCTGTTGTCGCTGTTGATTTGCGCCTTGATCGCGGTGTCGAGTATAAAATTATTACGCGATGTGGCGGCGGTGGTGTTAGAAAGTGTGCCCGCTCATCTACACTTAGAAGACGTTGGTTATGCGATGGCGGCGGTGGAAGGTGTATTTTCTGTACATGATTTGCATATTTGGACCTTGGGTTCGCAGCAGATTATGTTGTCCGCGCATATCGTCGTCAAAGATATCACGCAGTGGCCCGTCACCTTACAGCGCTTGACGCGTTTGTTGCGCGAACGTTATCACATCGAACATATCACCTTGCAGCCGGAATTGGGCGAGCGAGTCGCGTGGCATGCTACGCTTGCGCAACCTGGTCACACTGAATAATAGCAACGGGCGATGATTTATTTATTAACAGTCTCAAAATTGTCCGGATATCGAAACAATATCGTACTGCAGTTCGCAGCCGAAAACCCCCTCTCCCTAACCCTCCCCCGCGAGGGGGGAGGGGAACTATTATGAGACGGTTAATATGTTATTAAAATTCGCAAAAATGCATGGCTTAGGCAACGATTTTATGGTCGTAGACGCCGTAACACAACCTCTAGACCTAAGCAGTACACAAATTCGCGTCTTGGCCGATAGGCATTTCGGCGTCGGGTTTGATCAATTATTGTTGGTCGAGCCGCCACCGCATCCAGAGGTCGATTTTCGTTATCGCATCTTTAACGCCGATGGCGGCGAGGTCGAACAATGCGGCAATGGCGCGCGTTGTTTCGCCGTGTTTGTCAGACGTGTTGGCTTAACCGCGCGTGATCAAATACGCGTCGCCACGGCGGCGGGCAATATCGTGCTGAATATCGAAAAAGACGGCCTGGTGACGGTTAATATGGGCGTGCCGGAATTTGCGCCGGAGCGCATTCCCTTCGCGGCCACGCAGCGCGCCGACCGCTATGCATTGGAAGTGGCGGGGCGTAGCTTGCAAATCGGTGCAGTGTCGATGGGCAATCCGCACGCCGTCACTGTGGTGGATGATGTCGCGTGCGCGCCGGTGTTGCAGTGGGGGCCGTTGATCGAGGCGCATGCGCGGTTTCCACGCCGGGTTAACGCCGGATTTATGCAGATTGTCGATCGCGCGCATATCCGCCTGCGGGTGTATGAGCGCGGTGCGGGCGAGACACTGGCCTGCGGCACCGGGGCCTGTGCGGCGGTCGTCGTCGGTCGAGCACAAGGATTGCTAGATGATAGCGTAGAGGTGACGCTGCCCGGTGGGCAGTTGCGCATCCGTTGGCCGGGCGAAGGCCAACCCGTGTGGATGACCGGGTCCGCCACTCATGTATTCGACGCAACCATAGAGGTGTAGGCATGTCGATGGAGACGCTAGAGGAAAGCGATGTGAATTTACAGGCGGCGGACGTGGCGGCCTATTTACGTAAGCATCCGACATTTTTTAGCGAGGAATACGGCACTATCTTAGTCGATATCGAAGTCCCGCATCAGGGCGCGCAAGGTGCTACATCGTTGATAGAGCGCCAAGTGCGGGTGTTGCGCGATCACCAGCGCGTGTTGCGCAATCAGATCCGCGATTTAGTTGAGATCGCGCGCGCTAACGAACGCCTCGTCGCGCGTTTACATCGTTTAACGCAAGCGCTGATACTGGCCCCTGACATGGAGACCGTGCTAGACCTGATCTCCACACAATTGCGTCAGGAGTTTCACGCCGATGCCGTGCGCGCCAAATTCTGGACGCCCAGCGCCGCCCAGCGCGTCCCGGCGATTTATGTCGATTTGACTAGCTTCAGCACCTTGTTCGCGACCGCCATTAAACGCGGCCAAGTCGTATGCGGTCAGTTCGGCGTCGAGCAAATGGAAAGTTTATTCGGCACAGAGACGGCGGGGTTGCAATCGGTCGCCTTGTTGCCGGTGATGGGGACGCGCGTCGCCCATGGCCTGGTGGCGGTGGCTAGCAAAGACCCGCAACGCTTTGCCGCCGGCATGAGTACAGTATTTTTGAACCAGCTCGCCGAAACCCTCGGCAACGTGCTGCGGCGGTATATCCCGGAGATGGTGTGAACGCCGAAATTTCACCGCAAATCGCAGCATATTTGGCGCATATCGCGCAAAATAAACAGTTTTCCCCGCATACGATAGAGGCCTACAGGCGCGACCTGCAACGCGCCCAGGTCTTTTTTGGCATATCGCAAACGACCCTGGCGTGGGATGACATCGCGCCCGATCAAGTGCGCGTATACGTGATGCGCCTGAGTCAACAAGGACGCAACGGGCGCAGCATCGCGCGCGCGTTGTCGGCGTTGCGGAGTTTTTATCGTTATCTGATGCGTCATGGCGAGGCCAAACGCAACCCGGCGGTGGGCGTGCCCGCGCCCAAATCGCCACGCCGTTTGCCCGAGGTGCTCGATGTCGATAGGGCGGCGCGCTTAGTAGGCATGGCCGGCGACGCTTGGATGACGGTGCGCGATCGGGCAATCTTGGAATTATTATATTCGTCCGGGCTGCGCCTCGCGGAGCTTGTAGGCATGGACGTGCAGGCGTTAAACCGGGACGAGGGCACCGTGCGTGTGTTGGGGAAGGGGCGTAAAGAGCGTGTCGTGCCGGTCGGCCGACTGGCTTGGGAGGCGCTAGACGCATGGTTGAGCGTACGTGCGACGCACGTCCCCGTTACTGAAGGCGCATTGTTTGTGACGCGCCAAGGCGGACGTTTGCGCGCGCGGGCGATACAATTGCGCGTGGCGCATTGGGGGCGCACGCAAGGCTTATCGGTGGGTGTTTATCCGCACATGCTACGTCATTCCTGCGCCAGCCATGTATTGGAATCCAGCGGCGATTTGCGCGCCGTGCAAGAATTGTTGGGCCACGCGCACCTGACCACCACACAAATTTATACGCATCTCGATTATCAACATCTGGCCAAGGTGTATGATCTGGCGCACCCGCGCGCAAAGCGTGGGAAGTAAGATTTTTTTGTAATCGTCGTGCTCAAGTGATCCAGAGGTTTTTGTTGGCTAGAGGCGCTGTGGTTTTGCCCTAACGCCGCAAATCACCGGCAAATTGGAGCAACGTGAGGCTTGTGGCATTCGCCAAGCACAAGGGGACAAGTATCAACTTGTTTTTTCGTAACTATTCAGCACCGCAAAAGCTAGCGACGATCATCCGCTACGAATAACAG
>CAKKRP010000065.1 GCA_919902765.1 Gammaproteobacteria bacterium
GCGCCACCGCTCAGCAGCACCCGCGTACCGGAGGCCTGGGTAATGCCACCCGCGATCTGGAAGATCCACACATCAGTGGGGCCGCCCTTGAGGGTGACATCCGTTGGAATCGAAACGCCGGTGCTCCATTTGTAAACGGCGGGGGCAAGGGTCATTCCACCCACATTTCCTGTGCCCAATTCAGTGTAATTGGGCGTGCGGCCGACGATATCGCTGTATGCGGCTTGCATATCAAGTACTGCCGCAGTCAGATTAGCAGGCGTAGGGGACGCATAATTGGCGGCATATACCTTGCCGACCACCTGGGTAGAGGTCGAGAATGTGCCCGTGCTATCCAAGGTTAGCGAGAATCCCGTGATGGCCGTCGCGGTGATCGGGCTCACGCCCATGTCGCCGGTTACCGCCGACGCAGGGACTGTCGAGATGCCGGATTTTGCCAGAATCGCGAAATTGCCCGCAGTGCCAAGATTTACCGGGGATGCGCCTATTGCGCCAGGCGTGGTCGAGTCGGGTGTTACCGCCGGACTGTCGGCGCCGCTTCCACATCCCGCGACTAAAACGGTTACCGCTAACGCCGGTAGCCACCTCTGTGGTTTAGAAAAACTTGGAAATATCTTCATATACCTCTCCTAATTCGTTCGATTTCAAAATGAGTTGACGTCATTGAATGGGTGGATGCTCAGCACTTTGATAAAACCTAGATCAACGGGTTGTGACGCTATCCACTACAAATTCACTATCCTCCTTTTGCCCGCGCGGCTCTGTGCGCTGGCAAACATAGGAAGAATCGCTTTTTTAGGCGCGGAGGTTCTCGGCACCCCGGCTATCGCTGTTTGTCACCAAGGTCAATGTTCTGGAGGCGTAGCGACCCAATGTCAGTACGTTAAGCTGTAGGAGCGAATTCATTCGCACGGCCGTGTCTCGAAATATGCCGTCGTGCGAATTTGTTGAACCTACAAACGCGGGCAAATCGCTTACTAAGAACTACGTTAGTAATGTCCCAGATTGCGAGCGGAATTTGCGCCGAGATAAGAAAGCCGCGCGCAAAAAAACGAGGCGTATCCGCTGTGATCCGTTGAGTTTTTTTGCGCGAAGGCGGACGCAGTCGCAGGCCAAAGGACGCCGCAAGATGTGGCTTTACTAACGTAGTTCTTAGTAACTTACCGACATTGCGTAGCGATCACTGGTTTGCTCATGGCGGCGGTATGACGGCGCGTCCGAGATTCAAACGCGGTGTTATACGGTTGTTTTTCGGATCGGAGATGAGATCACCAGTATTTTGCATGCGCACTACGGTTTGGTCGAGGCTCTCTGTCGGAAATGAATTTGCCGCGCGCAACACCGCCACGGCCCCGGCCACGTGTGGTGACGCTTGTGAAGTGCCGGAATTGCTAAAGCCGCCTGCAGTGATAATCGATCCAGGCGCCAGCAGCGTTAGTGTGGCCGCGCTATTGGAAAAACACGCGACTTGGTCTGCTGCCGTTACGCTGTCCGCGCATAGCGTCGACCATGTCCGCGATCCTATATTACTGTCGTAAACAGCACCGACACGCACCGCACCGGGCGCACATGCGGGACCGTTTATTCCGTTAGTAAAGCCGTTGTTGCCTGATGCGACGATGGGCAGGATGCCTGCTGCGCGCGCATTCGCAAAAGGCGTGCTTGCCCAGGAGCCCGGACAGTCACCCGCGTTGTTGGAGTTGTCACCCAGACTCAGATTCATCGCCACAATATTGTAAGTCACTTTGTTGGCGATCGCCCAATCAATCGCGGCGATGATGTCGGACGCAAACGCGCTGCCAGCGTTAAAAATATCTAACGCTACGATGCGTGTGTCGGGCGCTACGGCAGCAACGATTGCCGCGACGTTAGTGCCGTGGCCGTTGTCATCAAGCGCGTTATCGTCGGCAGCAAAATCCTGCGCAAATGGAACGCGACACCCTGCCGGCAATCCCGGCGACGAGCAGTATCCGAATTCCGCGAGGGTGTAATTCACGCCGGTGTCGAGTACCGCCACAGTAGTACCGGCGCCTGTTCTCGCTACGGACTGCGCGCTAGGTTGAGAAATAAGCGGCAGACTTTCTATGAGCGCATGCTGGTGCGACGTATTCTCATATACGGCAGCGACATCAACGCTGCCTACGAGCTTCTGTAGTGCGGCGAGATTATCCACCTGCACAAACAACATGGGGAGATGGGGGTAATCCAGCTTCTCCGTTACGCCTGATGTTCCGATCTTCCTAAGTGCGCGTGATTTTATTTTGCGATATTGTTTGACCTTATACTCCAGTATGTCGTCAGCGTCGACGGCATCACTTTCAACGGCATCACTTTCATCGGAGTCAATATTGTTTTCATCTTCATCCTGCCGCGTATGCGCATCGTGCGACATCTTCGTAGTATCGAATAGCACTATTACATCCTGAGCATTTCCGGCTTGAACTGCCTGCACTACCGATGTTGGCGCAACGGTTTTGGCTACGGCCGATTGCGCCAACACAACGACAGCCAGTGCCGTGATGACACGCGCTGCATGAGCTTGGGCGTGTGAAGAATTACTGTAAAACCATTTCATCGTCATCTCCTTTTTCAAATCATTACTGCATTCACAATTGGCGAAACCGTCGACCGTAAACGGGAAAAACGGAAACAGGGTTCAGGAAACACCTCGAAGCCCTGTTCTGACCGCCTAATTCTGGTTATGCGTTATTCCTAATGGTAACAACTGCCCTTACGGCTGCGTCACGGTGCTGGTGTCTAGTGTCACGGCCGTCTGCGCCAATAATCGGCCATTCACAGTTGCGCCCGTGGCTAAGGTGATCCCTGTTTTGGACAGCACGATGCCCTCCATGTGCGCAGTCGTATTCAGCGCAACAACACCCGCCGTTTGCCAAAAAATATTCTTAGGCAATGCGCCACCGCTCAGCAGCACCCGCGTACCGGAGGCCTGGGTAATGCCACCCGCGATCTGGAAGATCCACACATCAGTGGGGCCGCCCTTGAGGGTGACATCCGTTGGTATCGAAACGCCCGTACCCCACTTGTAAAGCCCAGGAACAAGGGTTTTGCCACCAATATTGCCGGTGTACAATTCTGTGAAATCGGGGGTTATGCGCGCCGCTGCATCCGTATACGCCGCTTCCATGTCGCTTATCGCCGTGATCAGGTTGGCAGGCGTGGGTGACGTATAATTGGCCGCATACACCTTTCCGACCACTTGCGTAGAGGTCGAGAACGTGCCCGTGCTATCCAAGGTTAGCGAGAATCCTGTGATGGCCGTCGCGGCGATCGGGCTTACGCCTATATTGCCTGTCACTGCTGATGCGGGAACCGTGGAGATGCCGGATTTTGCTAGAATCGCGAAATTGCCCGCAGTGCCAAGGATGACCGGAGCAGGACTTGCTACCGCCGCCGTTCCTGTCGTAAAACTCCATGTAGTGACTGCCAGCGCATTGCCCGACAGATCTAATGCACCGTCGGTGATCGTCGCCGTATACACAGTATTGGCAGCGAGACTGCTGTTCGGATTTAAGGTTGCAACGTTGCCTGCATACGTCACGGCGCTTGGAACAAGCGTTGCCGCAGTTGTCAACGTAAAGGTTGTTGCATTAATCGTCGTAGCGTTCATCGGTTCACTGAAGGTAACGGTAATGTTTCCGTCCATGGCTACACCCGTGGCCCCAGTCGCGGGGACTGTGGAACCTACCGTGGGGGCGGTGGTGTCGTCTGCCGTCACCACGGATGAACCCGGCTGCGTCACGGTGCTGGTGTCTAAGGTCACGGCGGTTTGCGCCAATAATCGGCCATTCGCGGTCGCACCTGTTGCCAGGGTGATCCCTGTTTTGGACAGCACGATGCCTTCCATGTGCGCAGTGGTATTAAGCGCTACAACCCCGGCAGACTGCCAGAAAATATTTTTGGCTAAGGCGCCACCGCTCAGCAGCACCCGCGTACCGGAGGCCTGGGTAATGCCACCCGCGATCTGGAAGATCCACACATCAGTGGGGCCACCCTTGAGGGTGACATCCGTTGGAATTGACACGCCAGTGCTCCATTTGTAAATGGCAGGGGCGAGTGTCATTCCACCCAAATTTCCGGCGCCCACCTCGGTGTAATTGGGGGCTCGTCCGGCAATATCGCTGTACGCGGCTTGCATATCGAGAACCGCTGCAGCTAGATTAGTAGGTGTGGGGGACGCGTAATCGGCCGCATACACCTTTCCGACCACTTGCGTAGAGGTCGAGAACGTGCCCGTGCTATCCAAGGTTAGCGAGAATCCCGTGATGGCGGTTGCGGCGATCGGGCTCACGCCCATATCGCCCGTCACTGCCGACGCCGGGACCGTCGAGATGCCGGATTTTGCCAGAATCGCGAAATTGCCCGCAGTGCCAAGATTTACCGGGGATGCGCCTATTGCGCCAGGCGTGGTCGAGTCGGGTGTTACCGCCGGACTGTCGGCGCCGCTTCCACATCCCGCGACTAAAACGGCTACCGCTAACGCCGGCAGCCACCTCTGTGATTTAGATAATATATGTGGGAATCTGTTCATAATACCTCTGTTAATTCATTACGATTTTAAAATGAGTTAAGGTCCTTCAAGAATGGATGGATTCTCAATACGTTGACAAAACCTAAATCAACGGGCTGTGACACTATCCATCCCCATTTACTTATCCTCTTTCCGTCCGTGCCGCTCTGTGCGCTGGCGAACATAGCAGGTAATTAAGTCTTGCGATCGACCGTACGCGCGTTCGTTATTGCTCGATTGCTCGCGTGTTGTAATGGCGCAAATTACTATGAGTCGTCAGACCCCACGCGCTATTTGCGTCGCTTGCACGTTGCAAAATGATCCGCCCTATATGTTTGCTAGCGTACAGAGTAGAGCGCGCGAACGCGCTATAAATGCACGCTCACATTGACATGGTGAATTTCAAGGAACATGGAATGTGGCGCTTGTTAATGTTTTCTCATAAGCAAGCGGGGTCTAAATAAATGCTAATCAGCGAAATGACGCAAAATAGCGACGTCATCTGGGACTGGTGGCATATCACGGAGCTCAATGAGAGAGGATATAGGTATGTGTAAGACGGTGGATTGGCGGGGATTGGTGTTTGGGGCGGGCTGGCTACAAAAGTTGGACACACTGGCTGCGCGACGTTTTGGCATTGGTGGGCTTGCGGAAGAGGCTAGCACTTATGTGATTAATCACGTGAGTAATAACGATTGGGCGGTGTTGCGCAAATTCCAAGGCCAGTCCAAACCCGCAACTTATTTGTATATTGTGGTATGTCATTTTCTAGAGGAATTTTCACGTAAACGTTTTGGACGTCCGCGTCCGCCAGTATGGATCAGGCGACAGGGCGAGTTGTGGATACAGGTATGGCGCGCCGTGTGTTTAGAACGGCAAGAAATTGAAACAATAGTGGATCGTGTTTGCGCCGATGGTCGCGCGAATCCGGTGGCGGTACGCAAGATAGCAAAATTAATAAAGGCGCGCGCGCTAACCCAAGTGCAGGGTTTGCGCGAATTTTGCGTGCCCCACGCTACTGATTCGGAAAGTCTTCCATTTGAGGAGCCATTGGTGGATGAGCGAACACCCGATGTACTTTTGGCGCGTGAGCGTTATGATGATTTATTGGTACTGATGGCCAGGGTGCTCGATGATAAGCAGGGTTCAGAGCAACTCGGTCTGGGTATAAGCGCACAGGAGGCTAAGGCCTTGAACTTAGTCTATCAAGAAGGTCACAAGCGCACTGCCATCGCGTGCAAATTGGGGGTCGCAGCCCACGCCCCTGGGCGTATGATAATCCGCGCCTTGAACACCTTGCGGCAGGTGGTCGAGGCACGCGGTGGTGGTGTCGATGTGGTTAGGGAGCAGGGGGCATGAGGGTCGCCGTAAATCCTAGATACCCGCACAGGAATCAACCTACGATTTTCTTCCATCTTGTCGTCGGCGATTGTTGGCCGCAAAGCGTCCAAATACAATTTTGGGCGAGTCGTTCTCGCAGGGCTTTCCAAATTGTTCCGCATTCGCCTCGCTTACACGTCGCGAAATTATCTGCCCTATATGTTTGTTAGCGCACAGAGTAGCGAGCGCGAAAGCGCTACAAATATACGCTCACATTGACAAGGAGCACTATGCAATGAATGATCGTCAGAAATACCTCGCTTCTTACTTGCCCGTAGCCGCAGCGTTGTTTAGCTGTGCCACTGCCGCATTTGCCGCCGCGCCATCACTAGGTACGGTATCGGGATTCGCGGTACTCGGTGGTTCAGCGGTAACCTGCACTTCTGGCGTGGTCGCCGGAGACGCAGGCGTATCACCCGGCAGCGCGTTCACCAATACCGGCTGCACCTACGCGGGTGCAACACCTCCTGCGACCACTCCATTTGCCGCTACGGCGCGCGCTGATTTCCTCACTGCGTATGCCGGCCTCCAGGCCCAGTCCGCGTCTTGTACCTATAAATTGGGCACCACCCTTGCGGGCGAGAATCTTGCGCCTGGCGTCTACTGTCTAGACGCCGTCGCCAAGACTGGAGTACTTACGCTAACCGGTCCTGCGGATGGGGTCTGGGTTTTCCTTGTTAATGGCGCGCTCACGGGTACCAACTTTTCGGTAGCCATGACGGGTGGAGGTCAGCCATGTAACGTGTTCTGGGCACCGAGTGCCGCAGCAACCTTGACGACTTCAGCACTCAAAGGAAACATTCTTGCGGGTGACAGCATCAACGGTTCCATCACCTTGACCGGTGGAACCATGGGCGGTCGCGCCTTGGCGGCTGTCGCGGTGACGATGACAGACGCCAGCATTGTTGGCTGCGGCGTGCTGACCGCCTCCTCGCTGCCAGGCTCTGTGGTGTCGGTGCCGGGTCCCGTGGCCCCCCCTGCGACCTGCACGGATGATGAGCACGAAGGACGTTATGAAGCTAATGAGCACCGCCACATGCAGATGCACATGTAGGTCTGCGCTTCCAAAGCAAAAAAAGGACCCTTACGGGTCTTTTTTTGTACCTTGCACGGCCTTGGGGTGCAGCCTTGCATTTGACATTACTGCGCATAGTATCGCCACTTAACGATAAGGCCGCGTTCAATATGTATCAAATTAGGTGGCGCAGTTCACTATTGAATCTGCCCTTGACTGAGGGGTACACTATACCGCGCCAGAGAAAAAAAGGAGATTTTGACGAAGTTTAGCTGAAAGATATTTGGCGGGCTCGCCTGCATGTCTCGCGACTACATGTGCGTAGAGATATTTATTAAAGTGAGGAGTAAATTAGAAATGAAGAAATATTTTATCGCCGCCCTCTTGTTTGGGTTTGGTGACGTACGCGCCGCAGATTGGCGGACTACGGTTTACATGGGGGCGTCGAATGAAAATATACCCGCTCAATTTAGAGAAAAAAGCGATGACAATCCACAAATCAACTCCAAGACGGTTCGCGATAGCAGCAATTTTGAAGTCAACTTGGTGTATTCACCCGTTAGTATGCCGTTTCCATCTGCGAAAGGCATAAACGCGTTCTATATTACCAGTAGCGAGTGGATGTTCGGTGTGGACTACATTAGTGCCGGGATACCGATTAAATTATATAAAATCGATATAGGAGAGGTTACGGAACACCATGTTTCTTTACTTGCACGCCGATTTTTTGGGAATAGTTTTTATCACTGCTGTCCCATTAACTAAAAAGAAAGAGGCTTAAATCTACCAAGTGTTACAATATAAGTGTCAAGCAAACACTGTAACACAAGGAGATTTAAGCCATGGCGCATGTTAACACGATTTTGGCGCAACTAGGAAAAATGGTACCGAGACATGAATTCGAGTCGTTGGCCAATACGCATCATGCGGGTCGAAAATTCCGCAAAGCCTCGCGCTGGTCGCAGTTTATGACGATGATGGTGGCGCAAATCAGCGGACGAGTCAGCTTACGAGACGTGGTGTCGAACGTGTCCGCGCACGCTCACCGTCTCTATCACGCCGGATGCGCGGTGCTGTCGCGCTCCACGCTGGCCAGGCTGAACGAGGAAAAGCCCTATCAACTTTATGAGGCCTTATTTAACAAACTGCTCACGCGTTGCCAAAGCACCGCGCCACGCCATGGCTTTCGATTCAAAAACAAGTTGTATTCCATCGACTCAACGACGATCGATCTTTGTTTGAGCGCTTTCCCGTGGGCGGAATTTCGTTCGACCAAGGGTGCGATCAAGTTACACGTCAGCCTGG
>CAKKRP010000066.1 GCA_919902765.1 Gammaproteobacteria bacterium
GAAGCTCACCGTATATTCTAACGTCTTCATCATCAGTACTCCTCCTTCACCCTCTCAAACCGCACATCTTCCGGCAACAAGTTCAGGCGATAGCGATGCGACTTCTTACCGCCGTCGTCGATAAGGCGGCTCGTGGCTACCGGGCCAAATGATTTTCTCAATACCGCGCGCAACCTCGACATCCGCATCGAAAAATAATCTCCATCCATACCACCTCGCAAAGATTTTTCTGTCCTTTCCGTATCCGCCATTTCGCCGCAAATAAGACGATATTCTTCCAGATACCGTTCTGCCCACTCGATATCCGGAACTTCCGGCAACGGAATGCTCAGCGGCGGCAGCGCCTGCTGGGCGCGACGCGCCAATACCGCAAGCAGCGCGAGTTCGGCGGCTGGGATTTTTACTACCTTGTCGAACGCCTGTATCCGCTTCCCGGCGAGATCGACGACCAGGGCGCCCGCACCGTGTGCGCGCTGTGCCGAGCGCACACTGTCAACAAAGGTGGCGGTTCCTTTCAGCAGCCGATCATCCAGCCCTTGGCGCATACGCACAAACGGAATCAACGCCAAATCCACCACGGCATCGCTCGCATCGTGGGCAATTTCCTTTTCGCCCTGCTTCACGTGAATGACACATTCACTTTTGGTGGGATAGTAAAACGTGCGATTACTTTCAAAGGGCGCCGACACCAGCACATGCGAAAGCGAATCTTGCGGCCGGCCGTAGAGCGATAGCGCATAGCCCAGGTAATAGCCCATCGTCTTACGCCCGCCCGCGATCGACACGTGCAACGCAACGTTGGGATCGCTTGTAAGCTCACGCACGGTATCGGTAATCATATCGGCGGCCACCTCGTTATCCGCGGGCGAGCGGATATCTTCGAGAAAATCGCCCTTCGCATCGCGCAACACGTGGATACAATCCGCGTCGAAACGAATACCTTCCACGCCATATTCCCGGCAAAACCGGTGAAACCACCCCGGATCGCCGGAGAGCAAATTCAGCCGCGCGTTCTCGGCACCTTTATGTGTGGTGATCAGCCGGATTTCGGTGGGCACGAATGCGGGGGTTTGCCTCTGGGTGAGCGCATACAGCGTTTCGGTGACAATCTGCGGCGATAAGCCGGTAACGGCCAGCAGAATGCGGCGGGGATATTCATGGGGCAACACGGTTCATACCTCGCAGGTTTCGTTACTGGCGCAAGTATGATCGACGTTGCGCGCGGTGTCTTCGCCCGCAAGCTTGTCGATCGCCGTGAGCGAATAGTGCCCCAGCCCCATGACGGTGCCCTTGCCCGCATGCGTGTACTGCCCCAACCAAAAATACGGCCAGAATGGCGCTAAATCGCGCATATCCAGTTCCACCGCGCCCATCACGCCGCCCATTTCCAGCGTGGTGTGTTGGCGCGCGCTATAACGTGTCCAGTCCTGCCATTGCAGATTGGCGCGCGAAAAAGACACGGCACGTGCTTGTTGGGTGAGACCCGCGAAATCCGTCTCCAACGGTGTATCGGTATGAAAATACGTGAGCATCGAAATGCGTCGCAACAAGTTGCCGAACAAGTCGGAAAACTGGAACTGCTCCGGACGAACATAGCGCTCTGCGCGCCGCAAGCGCAACGGGGTGTGGAACGTGATAAGCACCGCAGCGGGCATGGGCGGCGCGCTCAATACACGGGGTGCCACTGCCGCCAGGGTGCCGCCTGGCCGGTAGATCTCTCGCCACACTGCGACCGCCGGATCGTCCGCCTGCTCCACGGCAACCAAAGTCAGCGCGGTGCGGCCTGTTCCCAACCCCTGTTGCGCGGCGTTGGCAAAGGCGTGGATCAGATACGCCAAATAGGTGTGGGCGCGCCCGAAAAGCGTGAGGCCCAGTTGCACTTCAGTGCCGGGCGCGCTGTGTGGCGCCATGCCACCCTCGATTTCGATCAACCACGGGTGCGGCGCGGCCGCATAGCGCCGCATTTTGGCGGCATCAGCGGGCGGCGGCGTTTCGAACAAATAGGGATAGGGACACGTTCGATACAACAAACAAGCGGCGCACGACTTTGTGCGCGTGACACACACACTGCGCTTGAGCGCGTGCCCGAAGGCACCGCGCCACGCTGACCCCGCGTAGTCAGGAAACCTAAGCACACCGCGCGGCAAAAAGCGTAGGCGAAAACGCGCCACGGGCAGCACAGGTGCCGTCTGCATAGGCGATAGCGCAGTTGTCGGTAATTGACAGGACATGCCCCCACGACCTCCCTTCCTGAGTGTTTGAACGATCCTAACGATAACGCAGATGAAAGACAATTACCTTGTCGGCAAGCTTGCGGCTTTTTGGGCTGCGCAGACGGGTTAAATCCTCAATTATCGGGGTTCAGATAGATAAGGAATGACGGTTTTGTCGCATTAACAAATGCGAAGCGGAATTGTAGTTAGCGACATTTCTTCCAAATTTCGGTAACTCAACGCGTAGGCTGCATACCAGCGCAGGCATACCTCAGCTTACGGCTACGCACCAAGGTACTTAAGTTGTTAAGTGCGATACCGATAACACGTCCATGTAGTAGGGTTAAAATCCTCAGGGACTGGTGTCGAGATGCCTTTTTACGCGTACAAAGCCCTTTCTGAGAGGGGCGCATCGGTCAGGGGAAAAGAATCCGCATCCTCACCCGAGGCCCTTAGGGCGTTGTTGAGTGAGCGGGGGATGGTCGCGCAGCGCATTCGCGGGGTTTTTTCGTTGCGTGGCGACATCTCGCGCGGCGAGATCGGTGCCGCGCAGCGTTTGGAGTTCGCGGGCTTGTTCCGCACCCTGTTATGCGCAGGGCTGACAGTGACGGATGCCTTGGCGGTCATAGCGGAAGAGGTTGATGATTCCCGCGTGGCGGAAACCGTACATCGCACGCTGGACTTCGTGCGCCAAGGCAAATCGTTATCCCAGGCCTGCGCGCAATCGCCGCAGGCGTTCGATACCCTCTTTCTCGCCACGCTAGAAGCGGGTGAATTGGCGGGTGCCCTGCCTACAGCGCTCACCGGATACACGGCGTACTTGGCGCGCCAAATCGAATTCACCAAACGCGTGCGACAGGCGTTGACCTACCCCATTTTTTTGTTGGCGACGCTGGGCGCGATTTTGGGATTGATGTTTGTGTTCGTATTGCCTCGATTCACTCAAATGTATGCTGATCTGGGCGTCGAATTGCCGTGGGCGACACGGGTTTTAGTGGCGTTGGTGGAACACTGGTTCGGTGTGGCAATGCTGGTGGCAGGACTGATATTCGCGACGCGTTTCGGCGTGCGACGCTTGCATGCCTCGCCGCAGTATGCGCTCTGGTTAGCCAAATTGAAGGAACGCATACCTATCGTGGGTCCGTTGTGGGTGCATCTGCGCGTCGTCACGTTTGCCAACGCCATGGGAATGTTAATGGCGTCCGGGTTGCCGGCGTTGTCTGCGCTCAAGACCTTCCATGACAGTGCTGCCGATCCTGACGTGCGCCGCCGGGTCGATGTGGCCATAGAGCGGGTGCGCGCGGGCAAGAGCCTGTCTGCGGCGCTGCGTGCAGCGGAAATAATGCCCGCTTCCGCGTTGGCCATGTTGCGTGTCGGCGAGGACGGCGGACACGTCAGCGGCATGTTGGAAGACATTTCCAAACTCTATCAAGAACGTGTCAATGGTGTGGTCGCAAAACTCGTTACGATCATTGAACCTATGCTCATATTGCTGATGGGTCTGTTGGTCGGCGCTGTGCTTATCGCGATGTATTTGCCGATCTTTTCGGTCATGGAAGTGGTGCCGTGAGCACCTTTGCGGCGGTGCCCACATTGAGCGATATCTTGGTCGCGCACGGCCATTTATCGCTCAATGATACGCGTGTCGAGGGCGGTCATATCACGCGCGGCCAATTGCTGGAGCGACAACTGGTCACTGCCGAGCAACTTGCGGCCGCGATGGCGGAACAACTGGATTTGCCCTACGTCGATTTGAGCGCCTACAGCGTCCCGCGTGTGCTATTTGAAGTATTTCCCGCCGAATTCGCCTATCGTTACCGCGCCCTGCCATATCGCAATTTGGATGCGACGATAGAGATCGTGGTCGCGGATCCGTATGATCTCGTGTTGCGCGAAAATATAGAACGCGTTGTCAATCATCCGGTGCGTTATCGCGTGGCGAGCGCCCAGGCCATCGACGATTGTTTAAAGCGTAGCGAGGGCGGTTTTGAAATATTACAAGACGTATCTAAAGATTTTAGGTTGTTGATCGCGAGGGAAAATCGGGAAGGCGGCGAAGAGTACGTGTCCTTGGACGATCTCGGCGCGGAGCGCGACGGGTCTATTATCCAACTCGTCAACAGCATCCTCGCCGCCGCGTTGCAAAAGCGCGCCAGTGACATCCACATTGAGGCGACACCGCTGGGTGTGGTCATTAAATTTAGGATAGACGGGGTGTTGTACGCCGCGATGGATCCCTTGGACAGCCAACATCATGCGGCGCTGGCATCGCGTATCAAGGTCATGGCCGCCTTGGATATCGCCGAGCGCCGCGTGCCCCAAGACGGTCGTTTTCGTTTGAGTTATGGTGATCTCGAAATTGACTTCCGGGTTTCCGTATTGCCTTCGGTACACGGTGAAGATGTGGTGATACGCATACTCGACAGCGGTGCGAGTGGGCGTGGCGGTGAGATTTTACGTTTGGATCAATTAGGCATGGCGCCAGCGGTGCTAAAAGAATTTCGCCGTGCGATCCAGGCCCCCTATGGCATGGTGTTGGTGGCGGGGCCTACTGGCAGCGGCAAGACCACCACGCTCTACGCCGCAGTGCGCGAGATCGATACCAATGAAGAAAAGGTCATTACCATCGAAGACCCGGTCGAATATCAATTGGCGGGCGTGGTACAAATCCCGGTTAACGAAAAAAAAGGACTCACCTTTGCCAAGGGGTTGCGCTCCATTTTACGGCACGACCCGGACAAGATTATGGTCGGCGAAATACGCGACGCCGAAACCGCGCAAATCGCCGTGCAGTCTGCGTTGACCGGGCATCTCGTTTTTAGCACCATACACGCCAATAGCGCCTTCGATGTCGTCGATAGGTTTCGCCACATGGGCATTGATGAGTTTGATTTTACGTCGGTCGTCACCTGTGTGGCCGCGCAGCGTTTGGTGCGCTTGATCTGTCCGCAATGCCGACATAAATTGAAAATATCGGCGGATGAATTGCGCGCCAGCGGGTTGGATTCGGACCACTACCTGCAAACTTCCTGGTTTGGGGGTAAGGGTTGCGATCATTGTCTGGGCACAGGTTATCGCGGTCGCGCCGCGATCATGGAGCTGCTGCCGATAACGCCGACGATCAAACGCATGTTGATCGAGCGCCGCACATTAGAGGAGTTGAAGGAGGATGCGCGGCGCGCCGGCATGCTCACCTTGCGTCAATCGGCGATCGCGTGCGCGGTGGCGGGGCACACCACGCTCAAGGAAATCAATCGTGTCACCTTTGTTGAATAAGATCATGACGTGGCTGTCACCTACACCGTTAAATGTCGGTGTTGCAATTGATCGCCAGCGCGTATCGGTGGTATGCGCCGATGCCACAGGGGTGGTCGTCGGTCAAACGACGATCCTGATGGCGTCTCCTTGTTTTACGGGTGACGTCACTGCGGAAATCCAAGTCGAACTCGATGCCGCCTTCCAGCGCGTCGCCGCTGCTTATGGCGCCCGTTGCCCGCGTGTGCAAATTGTGTTACCCGACGCGGCGGTAACCTGGCGCGTGTTTAATCTTGAACATAAACCTCAAAAGGCGCGCGATACCACAACATTGGCGCGTTGGCGCATCGCCAAAGAAACTGGCGCGCAAGCCGATACGCTGTGTTGTGCGTGGCAATGGTTGGATGCGGGGGATACGACACAGCGATTGTTGGCCATCGCGTTTAATCGACAATGGGCTGAGGCCATTCGGCAAGCGTCGTGGCGCGCCGGGTTGTTACCGCACACCATCGCGGCAGGCGCGGTATACGTGTGGAACGACCTGCAAACGCGTTTTCCCGCATTACGCAACGTCGCGATTTTGCGCATTGACACCCAGCAATGGACGGTGATGTTGATTACTAAGGGTGTCGTCGAATATGTGCATGGGCGTTGGCGTCGGGCAGAGACCGATGTGAATGAAATCGCGTCAATTACCGCGCAGAGCATCAAGGCCTTTGTGTGTGCGGAAACAGATAACGTGATTGACGAATTAATTGTAACGGGATATGAAAACGACGCGCGTCCGGTGATGGAAGCGCTGAAAAAATCACACCAATACGCCCCGCGTTGGATACAACCCGCGCCATGCGCTACGCTCAATGGCGACGAACAACCCTCGGATCTTGCCGCGTGTGCGGCGGTGGAGGCAAGGTGAAGATCGACGCCCAGTTCAACATGTCTCCGGATAAAGTATATGCCACCCTGGCGATGGCGGGTTTGCCGGTAACGACGCTGTTGCTGGTGGCGGCCCTCTGGTTTATCGCCGACGCCGCGTTGCTCCACCAGGCCGCGCGGCAACTGGAGCTGCGCGCGCAGGCGCTGACATCGAAGGTGGCGGATCTGCCACGCGCCGACGCAGAAAAAATTGCGGAGCTGCAACGTATGGTGGCAGAGATTCGGATGTTTAATAGCTTTGCGGAGGCGGCGCAACGCCCCGTGGCGCAGGTGCTCGCCAGTATAGAAAATGCGTTGCCTGCGGAAGGCGGTGCGATGCAGCGCCTGGAGTATGGGCGTGCGCCCAACGCGATGGTACTGCAAGGCGTGGCCCCGCGCGCCGAATGGGTGGCGGAATTTATCGATCGTCTGGAGCGGCAGGGCGAGTATGAGCACGTGTTGCTCTCTCAGCAATCCCAAGCCAAGGAAGGCGGATTGTTAGTGCGTTACGAAATTCGCCTGAAAAACACCCGAGTCGCCACGCCATGACACGCGAGGAATCGGTGTTGTGGTTGCGTTATGCGGTGTATGAACCACGTTTACGCCGCGTAGCGGCCATCTTTTTCGTTGCGGGAACGGTCACCTCGATTGCGATGTTGGGGTGGTTACAGCAAACAAATCGTGTTGATCGGCTGAATGCTTCCGTGGTCGCGGCTGAGCGGCAGTTGGCGGTCGCCGAACATAGCGTGGCGGTCACCAAGGCCTATGATGAGGCCAAATTGCGTTTGGCAAGCCTGCGTTCATTGGAACGCGCGCCGGAGGCCGTGACCCAGGCGGCCTTGCTAAACCGGTTTAAGGAATTGGCGGTGCGCAACCGCGTGACCATACTGAATCAACAGTATGAAGCCGGGGGTGTGGAAAAAGAGAGCGACCGTTTTTATTTGGAGCTTACTCTCAAATCTTCCTATAGCGCATTGCGCTATTTTATGAACGGCGCGCAGCGACTGCCGTGGCCGGTGTTTATAAAAGAAACGCTTGTCGAGCGCATCGGCAACGAGGAAAAACAGGTGAAAAGCACTTTACGCATTGCCGTCTATCGCACGATGCCACGGCCTCAGGCGGGTGGGGGTCTATGAACACGCAACGACTCTGGTGGGGAATGGCGGTGGGCGGTGGGATCGTTGTGACGGTGTTGAGTTTTAGTTTGCGCAATGTCGGCACGGTGCTCGGAAAAAATGACGGCGGCAAATCATTGTCGCGCGAATTTTCGTTGGCAGGGATCGTTTCCGACCACCGTCGTGACGAGATAAAACGCGATCCGTTTTATGGTGATAAATTGGGGTACACGACACCGAATAAATCGACGGCGCCACGCAAGATCAGCGCACCGCCGCCGACGGTATCCACCGCCGGATTCGTCGAGGCTATCCCGCAGGAGGCGGCAACGATTAAATATATCGGATATTTATTGCGCGACGGGCGCACCCATGCGTTGGTGTTGTTTGCGGGTGAACCCTTGGTGGTGGCCATAGGCAACCCGGTCGGTGGACGATTTATGGTGAAGCGAATAGAGCAGGATGCACTGTATCTACTGGGGCAAGGCAGCGGTGAAACAAGGGTGGAATTGAGCGGGGAATAACACTAAATCGAAAGGTCGAACAATGTACATATTTAAACAGAATGATAAATTGAATAAAGCGGTTGGAAGCACACTTTCAATCCAAAAACGACCTGCGTTGCTCGCACGCGGTTGGGGCGCGCTTTTCGCGGTGATGTTGGTCAGCGCCTGTGCCTCGAATTATACCCGCAAGGCCAACGTTTATGCCGAGCAAGGCGAGTGGATAAAGGCGGTGCTGGAATATCGCGCGGCCCGTGCCCAATACCCGGGCGATGTGGAATTTCGCTCGCGGCTTGAACAGACGGAGTTGAAGGCGGCGGAATATTATTATCACAAGGGTTTAAAATCGGCCGAAAAGGGCGAGTTCGATAGCGCCGCGCAGCAATATGAGCAGGGCCTGATCGCGATGCCGGAGCACAGCAAATTAAAAGCCGCTGTCAATGATGTTGCGCGCCGCCGCGAGGCGGAAGGTCTTTATCAAGAGGGTGAGCGTTTGGCGCAGGCCGGGAAACAACGCGACGCGCTGCGCCTCTACGCCCGCGCGTTGAGCCTAGTGCCGGGTCACAAGGCGACCCTGGAGGCGAAAAATGAGTTGGAACAAAAGCTGCGCCTTTCTACTCACACCGACACTCCCAACTTCGGTTCCAAGGCCCCAGTGACGCTGAATTTTCGCAATACCGATCTGCGCGCCGCGTTCGAGTTTATAGGCAAGTCGTGCGGCGTCAATGTCATCTTCGACGAGGCGGTCAAGGGCGGCGGCATTACCCTGCATGCCAAGGGCGTGATCTTCGATCAGGCCCTCAACCTGATGCTCAAAACCACCAAGACGTTCCATAAAAGGGTGGGAGACAATACCCTCATCGTGATCCCCGATACGCCGGACAAGCGGCGGCAATATGATGAATATGTGGTGCGCACTTTTTTTCTCAATTCGATACGCGCCAAAGAGATGTTCGATATCGTTAAAGGACTGATCAAGGTCAGCAGCGTCATCGTCAACGAAAAAATGAATTCGCTGATGGTGCGCGATACCGCCGATGTCATGGCCTTGATTGCAAAACTCGTCGATGCGAGCGATCGTGTGCCGGCGGAATTGCTAATGGAAGTGGAAATCCTGGAAATCAATCGTTCCAAAGCGGAAAGATTGGGCCTGGATTTCGGGGGGTATCAAATCGGCGCAAGCATCCCGTCGTCGGAAGTCATCCCCTTTGGCGCAAATATCCCGAATGTGTACGGTTCGCGCGCGACATTATCGCTGCCGGCGTTAACGTTTCGCTTTTACAAACAAGATGTGGATGCAAAGGTGTTGGCGAATCCAAAAATTCGCGTCCTCAACGCCAAATCCGCCAAGATCCACATCGGTGATCGAGTGCCGTTACGCGCGTCAACGATTACCGACGCCACAGGCCAGGTGCGCACTACCTACGACTACAAAGAAATCGGCATACGCCTGGTCGTAGATCCCTTGATCAATCTTGACAACTCCGTGGAGGTCAAGCTGGGTTTGGAGGTCAGTACGCTGGGCGAAAACATCGGCACGGCGGAAGAGTCCGCGTTTCGTATCGGTACGCGCAACGCGGACACCTACATGTTGTTGCGCGACGGTGAAACCGCCATTCTCGGGGGCTTGATCCGCGACGAGGAACGCAATACGCGGGTACGGCTGCCGGGCCTGGGGGACATCCCCATCCTGGGCGCATTATTTTCCAATTTCGACAATTCCGGCGGCCGTACCGATGTGTTGCTGACCATTACGCCGCATATCGTGCGTGGTTGGGATTTGCCGCGCGCGGACCTGCGCGAATTTTTCTCCGGTAGCGCCGATAATTATATGACGCGTTCCCTCTATGATAACGCGCCGGACACCCTGACCAACGAGACGCCGCCCGCTCTCACCGCCGCACCGGCGGTACGCGCCCCTGCCGAGGAATCGCCCGCCGACAGCGCGCAGGCGCCGCTGGCCTTCCCGACCTTGGGATTCCAACACGCCGTGTATGAAGTGGCGGCAGGCGAGCAGATCGAGATCGGACTCACCGCCGAGGGCCTCGCGTCTGGCGCGACGGTCACTTGGGAGTTGGTATACGACAAATCCTTACTGACCTACCTGAAGGCGGAAGGCACGGGTATAAAGCAATTTGCGCCGGAGGCCAAAGAGGCCGGCGTCGTGCGTATCTCCGGTGTGGTTGACAACGCCGGAGGCGCGCCGATAACGCGTTTACTGTTCCGCGCGGAAAAGCCCGGCATCGCCTATTTGGTCTATCGCGCACCGACGGTGACGCCAGCATCGGGAGGGGGGCCGCTTGTACCGCGTATCCAAGCCGCACGCGTGGTCGTGCGATAACACCCGTTGCTGTGGCGTGACCATGGTGGAATTGCTGGTCACACTGGCGATTTTATCGATACTGGCGGCGGTGGCGATGCCCTACGCCGAGACCGTGGCGACGCGCGGTAAAGAAACCGAATTACGGCGCGTGTTGCGTGATATGCGCGTCGCCATCGACCGTTTTAATGACGATTACCGTGCGGGACGCATGTCGCGACTGGCGGCGGGCGCTAGCGAAAACGGTTATCCACGCGACATGCAGGTGTTGGTGGATGGCGTGGAATCGTCTGCCGCCGCAGGCGGCAAGCTGCGCTATTTGCGGCGTATCCCAGCAGATCCCTTCGCCGAACGGCGTGGCCCAGCGGCGCAACAATGGCAGTGGCGCGGTTACGGCGACGACGCCGACACCGTCATTTGGAACGGCAAGGATGTGTACGACGTGCATTCCGCAAGCCCGCGCAGTGGCTTGGATGGCAGCCCCTATGCGCAATGGTAAACGGGGATTTACGTTGTTGGAATTGATGGTGGTGCTGGCGCTGGTCGGCGTCCTGGCGGCAGTGGCGGCGCCGGTGGCCACGCGCGCCATTCATAATGCAAAAGAGGCCGCGTTGAAAGAAGACCTCACCCAGTTGCGCAAGGCGGTCGATGACTACTATGCCGATCACGGGCGTTATCCGGAAAGATTGCAGCGCTTGGTGGAGGCGCGTTATTTGCGGCGCGTGCCGGTCGATCCGCTGACCGGGCGCGCCGACAGTTGGATCGAGTTAGCTTATGACGGGCCAGGGGGAGGGGTCTACGATGTGCGTAGCGGTGAACCGGGACGGTCGCGCGATGGCCAGGCCTATTCCGAATGGTAAATAGATAGAGGGGTTTTATGACGCACAGACATCGCATCTATGGTTTTACGATGGTGGAATTGCTGGTGGTGTTGGTCATCGTCGGCCTCATCTCCGCCGTGGTTGGGCCGGTGATCTACAAACGCATCGGCCCGGCGAAGCAAACGGCGGCGCGCACGCAGGTAGCCAATTTTATGACCGCGCTCGATACCTATTTTGTGGATACCGGTGGATTCCCCACCCACCAGCAAGGCCTAGAGGCCTTGCGCGTCAGCCCCGAGGGCGCGCCAAAATGGAACGGGCCCTATCTGAAAAAAGAGGTACCGGCCGATCCTTGGGGTCGGCCTTATGTCTATCGCGCGCCGGGGCGTAGCGGCGGTTATGAGATCATGTCCTACGGTGCAGACGGCAAGGAAGGTGGCGACGGTGAAAACCAAGACATCACCAGTTGGGAAACCCGCTAAGCAGTGTGGCTACACCTATGTGACCGCCTTGGTGGCGATTGCACTCGTAATGATCGCGGCAGCGACAGGGGCGGAATTGACGAGCAGCGCCGCCTGGCGTGAGCGTGAACAAGAACTGCTCTTTCGTGGCCAGGCCATGCAGCGGGCCATCCAACGCTATTACGAGGCGGGTCCCCCTGGCGCTAAATATTACCCGCGCAGCCTAGAGGACTTACTGAGCGATCCGCGTTACCCGAACCGTCATTATTTGCGCACCCTCTATTTCGACCCGCTGGGGGGTGGGGCGTGGACCTTACTGCGCGCACCGGATGGGGGCATTGCTGGCGTGGCCAGCGCCAGTGCCAGCGCGCCGCGCAAAAAAGCCCATTTCCCGCCTGGTTTGGAACATCTGGCCGAGGCGCGCAGCTATGCGGAATGGGAATTCAAATACGTCCGACCGTCAATACCGGTCGGAACTCTCCGTAATTCACATAACGCGAACGGAGGTGGCGCTACAGCTATCACTACCCAATAATTACTCCCATCGCCTCCCGCAGTGCGCGCTGATCCTCGCTCGATAGTTTGCCCATCGCCCGGATGATAAGCCCCTTTTCGATCGTTGTGATCGCAGGTTTGATCGCCGACGGCTTGAGCAGCCCCGCCTCGCGCCACCGGTTCACCACCACTTCGCCGAAGGTATACGTGGATTGTAGCTGGCTGGGTTACCGCCATAATGACGAGATCGGGCCGCTCGGCGTTATAGGCTTGGGAGCTGATAACGACGGCGGGGCGTTTCTTCGTCGCGGATTGGTCGGTAAACGGAAACGGCACTAAGACAATATCCCCAAACTCAAAGCGTGTCATAGACCGCATCGTCCGGGTTGTCCCACACCGTCTTGAAACTCGGCTCCGCCAAGCGGGTCGCGGCTTGCATCAGGTGCCGGTGCTGGTCTCTGTGCTGCAGAAAGTCTACGAAATCCTCGACCTCCGCCACCCGCTCCGGCGGCAGTTGGCCAAGCTTGTCGAGCAAAGTGCGCATCTGATTAGAACCCTTCGCCATCGGCATCTCCTTAGTAAATCGTTTGCCTAGTACTTCGACTGTAGGCACTAGGGTTAGCGTACATTCTCGTCTACGGAAGTACAACCGGTTTCGCCCGACAGTCCACCACAAGCAAAACATCGTCACATTCGCACGTTTTTGAAGAGTGTGACTCGCATCACAAGCATAACCGCGAATTGTAAAAGTTTATTGTGTGATGTGCCGTTACATTGCCTGGAACGACCTTGTAATTGATATGTGTATTAGGTCTCAAGGAACACTGTGTGGGCGCAGGAACCCTATCAAGCGCCAAATTTAGCAAAAATATAGAGGCTTGTGAAAATGGATAAGAATAAAATTAAAACACTGCTAAAAACGCTGGCGCTGTTGACGATGACCGGCTGGGTGGCCTGGGGTGTCCATGCCGCGCTGACCGTCAGCCAGACGCTTAAATCCCACCCCACACGCATAGAAGTGACGCCGGACGGCAGCCTGCCCCCCGAGACCCAAGCCTTAGAACGCGCCACCGCAGGCCAAGCGTTTGATCGCGACACCACCACCGAATACACCGCCTTCGGTCCTGCCCGCCTGACCGCAAGTCTGGAGGCGGCCGCCGAATTGAGCGCCATCAAGGTGTTTGGCGGCGCACCCTATACCTTGAATGTGTTTGCAGAGGCCAATGGCGCGTGGCGCGCCGTGGAGGGTCTACAGGCCCTAGACCTGAGCAAATTAGCGGATGTTTGGCATCGCTTTGACGCCACGACGACATTGACGGCGCAACGTGTGCGTTTTGATCTCACCCCCGTGGTGGTCAAGGGCGCCAAAAAGAACACGCTCACCGGGTTGAAGGAACTGGAAATCTGGGTGGCGGGCGCGCGTGCGTCGCAGGCACCGATCGGCGCCTGGGTGGACGCGCTGGACAAAAATCAGGCGCCCGCCCAGGTCAAGCAATATGCCGCGACCTTGAAACAAGGCGTGATCGGCCCCGTGACCCTCCCCAAGGGCGCTCCGATGCTGCCTGACAACGCCAACGACAACACCTTTAAACTCGCAATAACGCAAGACCCCCGCGCCTTCAAACATGCCTGGTTGGTGTATGAGGCCCACGGCATCGCCCAATGGGTCAGCGCAGTGCGCAGCATCAACAACCAGGTGCGCCAAGGCGGCAGCCTCACCTTTGTCAGCCAGACCTGGGCGCGCCAGATCGAGCCCATCAACCCCTTATGGCTGGTGCAAGGCGACAACAGCATAGGGTTTGCGGTGCCCGACGGTCAGACCGGCAACTACGGCGTAAAAAATGTGCGTATCGTCGCCGAGCTCGACACGGGTGCTAATTTTATCAGTCGCATCAGCGCCGCTAACGATGACCCCAGCCGTCCCGTCGCCAGCCTCTTGGATGGCAATACCGCGACCGGTTGGCGGCCTTACGGGGGCACCGCTGCTTCGCCTGCGGCGAAAACGGCGGTCGAGATGGTCTTTGACAACACCCTACAACTGGATAGCGTCGAGTTTTATCTCACCGGGGTGTTGGAAGGCAATCTATCGGTAGATAGGTTGATCGATGGCGCCTGGCGTACCGGCGGCGGCGCGCTGCAAGCGCGCAAGCTGGTGGCCGGTTGGAACAGCCTGCCCGTCGATACCTCCGCTATTCAAGGACTGCGCCTCAACTTTGGGGGTGGCGCAGGCAGTCACGGGGAGATCGGCGAGATCATGCTGACCGGTTCGAACGTCGGCGCGGCCATCGCCAACGGCCTGCACATCACCTATCCCGAACAGGGCGAATACTATGGCCGCACCGCGCATGTGCGCGGTTACCTCACGCTGTCCGACAACGGTTCCGGCCCGTCCAAGCTCACCCTAGGCGGCAAGTCCGTCAAGCACGATCAGGGTGCGTTTGAGGCCACGCTGTCGAAAAACGACGTTGGCCTGCGCCATCAGGCCAATGCCACGCCGTGGGCGCTGGAAGTAAAAGCGGTATACCCCGACGGCGAGACCCACACCCAAATCGTCCACCTGAATCAGGCCAAACATGAAAACGCTGGGCGCGATCGCTTGCGGATGCTTTACGCGATGGCCATCGCGGGTCTGAGCGACCAGTCCTTAGATTACGACGGTGCCCAACTGGAGGTCGGCAGTGGCGCGGTGGACAGCGAGGTCACCTTGGCCGTCGAATCCTTGCAGGCCAACCAAGTGCCCCAACTCGACCCCGGCATGAGCAATGTGACTAAAGGGCCGCGTCGCGGGTATCGCTTCACGCCACACGGCATGAAATTCAAAAAAGCGGTGCTGGTCAAATTGCCCTATGACAAGAAGCTGATCCCTAAAGGCCTGGCCGAAGAAGACGTGAAGACCTTTTATTACGACGACCAGGCCGGACGCTGGAAGGCCCTGGAGCGCGTGCAGGTAGATACCAACCGCCACATCATTATCAGCCGCACCGATCACTTCACCGACATGATCAACGGCACCATCGTCGTGCCGGAGCACCCGCAGGTGGCCGATTTCAACCCCACCAGCATCAAAGACATCAAGGCCGCCGATCCTGGCGCGGGCATCAACCTGATCGAACCGCCCAAGGCCAGCAATATGGGCGATGCAAACCTGAATTACCCGTTGGAGTTGCCGCCCGGCCGCAACGGCATGCAACCGCAGTTGGCGATCGCCTACAACTCCGGCGGTGGCAACGGCTGGTTGGGGCTGGGGTGGGATCTGAGCATCCCCTCGGTCAGCGTCGAGACGCGCTGGGGGGTGCCGCGATACAACACCGCCAAGGAGACCGAGACCTACGCCCTGGAAGGCAAGATGCTGACCCCCGTGGCGCATCGCGGCCAGATACGCGACCGCCAGCGCGGCAACGTGCGGTTTTATCCACGCGTCGAAACTGAATTCAAAAAGATCATTCGCCATGGCGATGCGCCGGGCAACTACTGGTGGGAAACGATAGATAAAAGCGGCAAGAAGCATTTTTACGGCGGCGACGGCACGCAAGTAGACCTTGCCGCGACGTTGAGTGCTGTCAGCCCCAACACCGGAAACCGGGTCATCGCGAAGTGGATGTTGCGTAAAGTGGTGGATACCAACGGCAATACCATCGAATACCGTTACGCCACCGTCGCCCATCCGGGCATCGCCACAAGCACGGAACTCGGCACCCAACTCTACCCCAGCGAAATCGTATATACCGGTCATGGCGCCACGGCGGGCGCGTACAAGGTGCGGTTTGTGCGCGATCGCCAAATGCAACTTCCAAATCGCCATGATATCTCGATTGAAGCTCGCAACGGTTTTAAGGTTGTAAACGCAGATTTGCTTAAGCGGGTCGATATTTATTTCAGTTCTCAACTTGTTCGATCCTACGAGTTGGTATTCCGTGAAGGTGCATACCGTAAAACGCTTTTAGCTTCCGTATCCCAATTGGATAAAGACGGCAACGCCTTTGCCAAACACGATTTTGATTATTACCGTGACGCGATTGCGACAGATGGCGGTTACGTAGGTTTTCTAGCGTCGAAAAAATGGGACACACGGGAAGACGGCGTAAAGCTTAATTTGTTGGGTACCCAAGCCAACGCCTCGTTGCTCAGTGGCGCCTCCGGCACTAACAGCGGCTATGGCTTCAACCTGGGCTTTGGCCTAAGCGCGGATCTGCGTATCGGTTATAATGACTCTTCCGATTCCGGCGAAACGGACGGCATCTTGACCATGGTCGATATCGATGGCGACGGCTTGCCGGATAAGGTATACAAAAATGCGGCCGGTGTGTTTTATCGTCCTAACACCGCCAAGCCGGGTACTAATCCCGCCAATATCAAGTTTGGCGAAGCGCGCCCGGTAATTGGTTTGTCGAGTATTTCCCATACCGAGAATTCATCGTCTTCCCATCGCGGGGACATCACCTATGGTGCAGGGCAAGTCTATCGCGGTTCTGGGAATTCGTTTACCACGGAAAAATTCTATTTTGCGGACATCAACGGCGACGGCCTAGTCGATGCGGTGGACAATGGTCGCGTATTATTCAACCACATAGACAGCGCAGGCAACCCGACATTCACGGCCAACAGTTATGACACACCGGTACCGCTAGGCGCGGGCGGCAGCGTGTCGGATATGTTGCCGGATTACAGCGAACAGAAAAACCAAATGCTCATCGCCAACCCGCGTTTGGATGCGGTGCGCGTATGGATCGCGCCGTATGACGGTGAAATCGCCGTTTCCGGCGCGGTGGCGTTGGTGCGGGATACCAGTGACGCGCGCGCCAAATACACCACGGCGGACGGGGTGCGCGTCGCGATACAGAATGGCGTGCAAGAGTTGTGGTCCGCGCGCATCAATGCCAATGACTATGCGCCGCACGCGCCAACGGGCGTTAATGCGCTGAAAATCGTTAAAAATGATCGCCTATATTTCCGCGTGCAATCGGTGTTCGACGGCGCTTATGACAATGTTTCGTGGGCGCCCCAAGTGACCTATAAAAATATCGACAGTCATTTACGCGATGCCAATGCCTTGAAATATGCGAGTTACAATGCCGCGTTAGACTTTTCTTTCGCGGGTCGTCAGGCCAATTTTAGCGCGCCGTACAAAGGCACATTGACGTTGCGCGGAAAATTCGTCAAAAATCGTGTGACCACGGACGACGTGCGTATCGTGCTGTCGGTCAAAGAACCGCCCTCCGACGCGACGCCTAATCCGCCTACAGTGCGCACTGTCATGGGTAGCCTTGCGCACGCTGTGATAGGTGATTTGAACATAGACTATTCCTTCGCTGTAACGAAGGGCAACTATATCGGCATCAAAGTGGAACTCGATTCGCCGGTGGATTTGGCCGCATTCGCATGGGCACCGGAGTTGTACTACACTTACGCAGAGGCCGAAGCGGCGCAGCCTACCGATCAAGACGGTAATCCGTTGTTGGATGCGAATGGCAATCCCATAAACGTGCCTAAACAAGTATTGCCGGTCACCGCCGTGGTGGATGGCGTCACGGCGTACACCATGCAAATGCCCGCGAATTACGCTATGGATACCTATCCTGAAACCGGATTCAACACCCCCGCCCTCGCCTGGTCGGCGCCGCAAGACGGTGTGGTGATGATGTTGCCGAAGCTGGTACAGTCGGCGCCACTGCCGGATTTTAAATACCTCGATACCTTGTCATCCACTGAAAAAATGTTTTGGATATCGTATTGGAAGGCGTACCAAACCCATCGACCGTTATATCCGGCGAGCACACCGTATTTTACGCTCAAGCGTACGGGTATACGCGAAAACAAATTGGCAATACCCATTTCCGGCGGCGAACAGCCCAAACCGATGACGCTGGCGACGTTCGCCCATGTGGCAGCGAACGATCAAGTATTCATCGAATACAATACCAATGATTTGGCATTGGCCAAGTTTATCTCGCCTTTGCCGGTCTTTGCGCCCGGTAATTTGCCCCCCTATCCCTATTATTTACCCCCTACGGTGCAATGGGCCTATGGTAGCAATACCGCATGGACGGCGCCGTTTAATGGCAGATTCCATTTTACATCCACCGTGGTGCGCACGGAATTATCTAACGTGAGTTCGGGTGCGCTGTTGTTTGTGGTCCGGCGGGGTAAGGAATTCCTATTTAAAAAACTCATTGAAGTGTCCACAGCAAACGCCATCGAGCTACCGTCGCTTGATCTTGATGTCGCGGAGAACGACGGTCTGATTTTTGAGATGTACGTGGACGACGCGAGCTTGGCGGCGTCGTTCAAAGCGCTGGAAGTCAAAGCGAATTATGCCAATACTGCGTATTGGCGCGCCCCGAAAACGGGGCACATCTCTATTTCGCCGGATATCCATTTCACAACCGATCGCGGCGTACCCAATGGCAGCGGATGGATGGCGGTGGTGTCTAATGGCACGACCATGGTGGGTAGTGTCAGCTTTTGGGAAATAAATGGTCAATTATACTTCCCATCGGAATACGCCATGTCTTGGGATGTGTCGGAAGGTGAGAATTTAACCTTCCACGTATTTTCAGATGAACCTGCAGTGGCCAGCGCCATGACGACGATGGGCGCGCAAATCGCTTACTACACTGTCGATGAAGAGGGCAATGTCACCTCCGTCGAGACGGCGCTGGCGCATACGGGCGCATCTCTGGAAGTTAGAAAACTGCCGACCTTTATACAAGCGCAATTCGCTACGCTGGAGCCTGCATTTAATCGTGCTGCGCCTAGCCAGCTCTTGCCGCAACCCTATCGCGGCTGGGCGATGTTTGCGTATAACGGCGAAGAGTCGCGCGCCGACGCGCCTATCAACGCCGCCTATTTAAAACTCCCCGAATCGAAAGAGGAATCTCAGCAAACCAAACAATATGCCTACCCCGCCGTTCCCCATCCGCGTTCTGGGCGTTGGCGGTCGTCCGATGAGGGATGGTGGGTCGCCGGTGGCGATATCAGCGCCAGCCGTTTGGGCAAAGATTTCATCTCCGTGCCTGAGGCCAAGGATTTTACCCTGGCGACCGTCTCTGGCGTGGCGGGTGCGGTGCGCCTGCCGCGTACCTCGGTAGGGCAATCCAACGATTACGGCGCCGGGTTTTTCCTCACCTATAACAGCAACTCCAATTCAGGCCAAGGTTATGTCGATACCCTGGACATGAACGGCGACCAATTTCCGGATATTTTGGCCGTCGGCAACATACGCTACACCTTGCCGACCGGCGATGTGGCGGGGGAGAACGCGACGCTGCCGGGTGGCGCGAGCCTGCGCAGTTCCTCGGGCACCGGTTATTCGTTCAGCAGCGGCGCGTCGCAAATGGTCGGCGCGATATCGGCCTTGGGCCGCATGACAGAAACGGGGAATGGCGGCAGTTCGAAATCGGCGCCCGGGGGCAGCCCGGCGAACGGCACGAACCCGGAACCGACCAAGAGCTTGTCGTTAAGCGGTAGCTATGGCGGCACCGCTTCTCAGGACGTGACCGGCTTCATGGACATGAACGGCGACGGGTTGCCGGATTTTGTTGTGGATGGCAACGGCGTGCTGGCGGTGAGCCTAAACAAGGGCTATGGCCAATTTGGCGCGCCCGAGGTGTGGAATGGCGGCACCCTGGGCCGCAGTCATAGCGTTTCCGGTGGCGGTGGCGGCAGTTGGGGCACGCCGTCGGGCAGCGTGTCCGGTGGCGTCGGCTTGAACTACAGCGAAAACCATACTGCGCGTAGCATGATGGACATCAATAATGACGGTTTACCGGACGAGGTGCATATGTCTGGCACCACGGTGATGGTGCGTTTCAACAACGGCACGGGTTTTGACGGCGAAGTGGCATGGCCAAATGCCGTGGCGGACAAACTCACCTTTAATCGCAGCCTCTCGGCCAGCGGCAACGTGGGCGGCATCTATCACATCCCCCTTCCCATCATTGTCATAGGCCCCACCATAGGTGCCAGCGCCAATAAGGGCAAGACGCTGTCCCGCCAAGAGGTTGCCCTGCGCGACGTCAACGGCGACGGCGTCGTAGACAGCGTGTTTTCAGATAATGAGAAAGAGCTCAAAGTCGCCCTGAGCGCGCACCGCCGCACCCACCTCCTAAAATCCGTCCACCGCCCCTTGGGCGCGACCATTGAGTTGGACTACGCCCGCAGCGGCAACACCTACGCTCAGCCGCACGGCAAGTGGGTGCTGAGTCAAGTCACCGTGCATGACGGCGTGGCCGACGACGGCCCGGATCAGGTGACAAAATTCACCTACACCGCCGGTCAATACGACCGCTACGAGCGCGATTTCTATGGGTACGGCAAGGTCGTCGAGACGCCGTTGGACGGCACCGGCGCGGCGGTGCGCAGCCACGTGCGTGGCTATCGCACCGACAATTATTACGCCAAGGGCCTGCAAACCTTGGAAGAAGTGCGCACCGGCGATGCACACGACCCGGTGTTGCGCCGCACCACCTCGCACTACGACCTCATCGCGGCCGACACGCAAGCACCGGCCACGCTTTACGCCACCGGCGACCCGGCCGAGCAACGCGTGTTCCCGGCCTTAACCCGCACCGACAAAGACACCTACGAAGGCAGCGCCGCGTTAACGACCTACACCACACACACCTACGATGTTTATGGCAACGTCACCCATTTCTTCGATGCGGGGGACACCGACAGCGCGGACGACATCGAGGCCGACATCCATTACGATATCCGCCCCGACACCCACCTCGTGGCCCTGCCGACGCAGATCATCATCCAATCCAACGGCCGCGCGCTGCGCCGTCGCAGCGCGACCTACGACGCGCGCGGCAACCTCATCGAAGTCCACCAAGCCTTGGACGGCGGCATCGACGTGCGCACCGACCTGGTGTATAACGACTACGGCAACCTGACCGGCGTCACCGGCCCCGCCAACGCCACCGGCCAGCGTTATCAACTCGAATTCACCTACGACAGCGTCGTCCAGGGTTATGTCGAACGCATCGACGACAAGAGCTTTGGTTACAGCTCCAGCGCCACCTATGACTACGCCCTGGGCAAGCTCAACGACACCACCGACCGCAACGGCAACCGTATCCGCTACGTCTACGACAGCGTCGGCCGCACCCACGCCATCACCGGCCCCTACCAGCAAGGCGGCACCCAGGCGACGCTCCGCTTTGACTATCACCCCGAGGCGACGGTACCCTATGCCATCACGCGCCACTACGACCCCTACCGCGACCCGAGCGGCAGCGACACCCTCGACACCGTACTCTTCACCGACGGGCTAAAACGTGTCCTCCAAACCAAAAAAGACCACGCCCAACACCGCCCCGGCCAGCCGCCCCAGGTCGGCATGAGCGTCTCCGGTCGCGTACACTTCGACGCCCTGGGGCGCAGCATCGCGCAGTATTACCCGCGCTTCGAGGCCGCAGGTCTGGCCGGGGTCTTCAACGCGACGTTTGACCGCATCACCCCCACGCTGACCGACTACGACGCCCTGGATCGCCCCACCCAGACCATCCTGCCCGATGGCGCGACCACCCGCATGGACTACCGCATCGAGGCCGTCGGCGGCCCGGCGGGCCACACGCCACGGCAAGCCACCCTGGTCACCGACGCCCTGGGCCACACCAAAGTCACCTACAAAGACCAAAACGACTTGATCACCGCCGTGCAAGAAATCAACGCCGGTCAGGCGATCCTCACGCGCTACGCCTACGACCCGCTCAAACAACTCACCCAGGTCATCGACGCCCAGGGCCATGTCACCCGCGTGACCTATGACAGCCTCGGCCGACGCACCGCCATCGACAACCCCGACACCGGGCGCATCGACATGGTCTATGACCCGATGGGCAACCTCGTCAAAAAGACCACGCCCAACCTGCGCCAGCGCGGCGCCGATGCGATCGAATACGCCTATGACGTGAATCGTTTAACGGCCATCCACACCCCCAACCGCCCCGCAAACGACGTGACCTACACCTACGGCCCCCCCAATGCCCCGCACAACCGCGCCGGGCGCATCGTCACCCTCACCCATCAAGCGGGCAAGGAAGAACGCTTCTACGGCAAACTGGGTGAGCGCATCAAAGAAATCAAACACCTGCCGATCACCCAGACCGGCGGCCAAGGCGGCGCCAGCAGCAACGAAGTCGAAATCTTCACGCTGCTGTACGAATACGACAGCTTCGGAAGACTGCAACGCCTGGTCTACCCCGACGGCGACCAACTGCACTATGATTACGATGCCGGTGGCAGCGTCGCGCGCATCCACGGCAGCAAAGACGGTGTGCAAACCGACTACGTCACACGCATCGAATATGACGAATTCGGCCAGCGTAAATACGTCGAATTCCCCAACGGCGTCACCACCGCCTACCGTTACGACGCTAAACGCCGGTACCTGGAAAACCTGGTCTCGAAAGGCCAAACCCAGTTCCAAAACCTGAATTATCAATTCGACAAAGTGGGCAACATCGTCAGTCGCAGCAACACCGTTCCGACCGCAGACGGCTTCTTAGGCCAGAGCCAACAAAGCTACGGCTACGACGACCTCTACCGATTAACCCACGCCAGCGGCAGCGTACACATCGACAGCACTACCGTAGACAACTACACTTTGTCGATACACTACGACGCCATTCACAACGTAACCGTCCAATCTAGCCCGTTCTAGCGCTTAGATGGATTGTTTGCTAG
>CAKKRP010000067.1:0-33410 GCA_919902765.1 Gammaproteobacteria bacterium
TCGCACCGGTCGACAATGGGATGCGCATCGTACCGGAGGCGCGAGTGCCGAAGATCACAATAAAAAATCGCGGGCCGTCCACAACGGCGGACAAGGCAAAAAACTTTGTACCGGTATTTGCCAGGGAAATTCCAGCACCAACAAAAGATGATCCGAAGCTACGGCAGTGGATGCGCAAGGGGGATATCATCAATTCCAATAATCATGTGGTCATTGTGCTGGAGCCGCAGCTTGGAAAAACACCGTTTACTAAGCGGCAATTTAGGGTTGTGAATGCCTGGGGCGAGAATTTTAAAATTAACGATAAAGGCAAAAAGAACGACGAGCCTACCGAGCTGTTAAGAAGGTGTCGAGTGATGGACTTTTATGAATGGGGCGTGGGTATTGGCGTCGGTGCCAAACTTGGAAAACCCTATATTTGGAGAACCTGATGACCTTGCTTAGCCTTAATAAATTTGCAATGCTATTGACACTACCGTTCACGCTTGGCACCCTTTTCGAGACAAATGCTATGGCAGAAGAAACACTTTATCTACCTGCGAAGAAAATATTTTCAATTTCGTATAACAATATTCAGTTAGTCGATGCTGATAAATTTGACAATATGGCGTTCTTGTACGAACGCGCTATTGTGCTAGATCATCCTTCTGGCGTGTGGATTGGGGGGAAATCGGTTGAGAATAAGCGCTACCTCATACGTCGGTTCGATCTCACCGGTGCCAAACCGCAAGACTTCGATATAGCGACAACATTCAAGCAGGAACCCTCATACATCCGAAGCATGTCGTCGCGGCACCTTGAAAATGGTAACGCACTTAACATTTTAGTCACCACCAAAGATACAGATGGTGTCGTCAGGCGCGCAAATTACTTTGTTGATAAGGCGAATTTGAGTATCCTATGGCAGGGTAATTACGACGAACTCTACGGTCTTTTTGTATTTAACAACGGAAACGTTTTATATGATGTCCAAGAAAAAATCCTATACAACGCAGACAAAAGCAAAGAGATTGGGAAAATACCCGACAAGCTATTTTTACAAAAGGCCGATGGGAAAACACAAACGCCGGTTGGCATCCCTGAATATACGCCAAACTTTGTAAAACTAAAAAACCACGTCATCTTCGATCTTAGCGACTATGTGCAAATCGTGGATGAAACCGGACAGGTAAAAAATATCCCTGGAAAGATGATCGCAGGTGGTTCGCCTTCGCTTTCCGATGTCGCTACCAGCCATGGCAATTACTTTTGCACGATGCCGTCAAATAAGGCCAAAGAAGCCACCAAACATGATGGTAAACGCACCACCGTAACGCGCCCCCGCTCGCTCAACATGTACTATTATGACGAGGCTGCGGGAAAAATCTACAACCTCGGCGACACCAGTGCCATTGCGCCTTACATCAAAATCTCTGAAGGCGAGAACGATATCGACGAAACGCGTTATCAAGGCGATGTCGCTGTGGTCACCGAAACCGGCGACTATTACGAAGTCCAATGGGACAAAGTCGGCATCAACGTCTACCACTCAGTCGCCAATCAATCCGTGTTGAAAAAGCGCATGGAACAGGCGATCAGCGACGACAAGAATTTTGTGCATTTGCAAAAGAAATGATTCTAGTGGTAGGGTGGATAAGCGCAGCGCATCCACCCATGGTTGGTGTTGATGCCAGTTATGATGCAGGGCGCAGATAATATTTCTACACCCCCCCCCTTTTGAAAAAAAAAAGATTTGTTGCACTTTCCTCGACTATCGCTTACGCACGCATCCACCATTTTCAAATGGAGGCTATTTTGTGCGCAGCGCGTACCCCAATTTTCCGGCTTTTTATGTATGGCAACGGCATAAGTCGTGGCCACTGTCACGGTTGCTCCCATTGACCGACTGTATCCGTTAGGCTACACTTCTTGAATGGTTCAAATTCGCAAAACCGAGGTCTATGCCCAGTGGTTGGATAACTTACGCGATTTCCGTGCGAGAGCACGCGTGCTGGCCAGGGTCGAACGGCTGGCCAACGGGAATCCAGGCGATGTGAGGCCTGTGGGCGAGGGCGTATCCGAAATGCGAATTGACTATGGTCCCGGATATCGGGTGTATTTCAAGAAACAAGGGCGAGAGGTCGTCATTCTTCTGGCGGGCGGCGACAAGCAAAGCCAGGCCGACGACATCAAAAACGCCTTGCGCCTAGCGCGCAATTTGTAGGAGCACATGATGGCCAAGACCCACACCACACGTTACGACGTTACCGAACATCTGCGCACGCCGGAAGAAATGGCCGCTTATCTAGAGGCCTGCCTAGAGGAAGCCAATGGCGACGCCGCTTTTATCGCTAAGGCCTTGGGTGACATCGCGCGTGCCAAAGGTATGACCCAAGTGGCACGCGACGCTGGTTTGTCCCGTGAAAGCCTTTACAAAGCCCTGTCTGGCGACCGCAGCCCCGACTTCGACACCATACTCAAAGTGGTCGCGGCCCTGGGCATCAAATGGCGTTTTACAATCGATCTACCACCCGCTGCTTAAAATGTTAGTGGCGTTATACTTTTTTAAATTTGCTGATCTCATCCCCACTTCCCCAACCAATCCATCAACTCCATAGGTTGCGTGATCAACGCGTCCGCTCCCCATGCCATCGGTTGATCTTGGGTGCCTATATAACCAAATAAAGCGACGACGGTGCGCATACCCGCTGCACGACCGGCGATGATGTCGCGTTCGGCGTCGCCGACGTAGATGCAATGCGCAGCATCGCTGCCGCTTTCTGTGCAGGCGTATAACATCGGTTCGGGATGCGGTTTGGCCTTAGCGGTGGTGTCGCTGCTGACGATGGTGGCGGCGCGCTTCGTCAAGTTCAACGCATTCATCAACGGGTTGGTTAACCAACCGGGTTTGTTGGTGACGACGCCCCATTTAAAACCGGAACTTTCTAAGGTGACGAGCAGCTCTTCCATGCCGGGAAATAAGGTGGTCATGCGCGCGATATTTTCGAGATAGACCTGCAATAATTGCTGACGGATGGTTTCATAATCGGGATGTTCGGGTGTGTAACCAAAACCAAGTTCGATTAAGGCGCGGCCGCCGTGCGACACTACCGGGCGTATCGCATCGAAGGACAACGGTGCGCGACCATGCAATTCCAGCGTGCGATTTAATGCGTAGGCCAAATCAGGTGCGGTGTCGGCGAGCGTGCCATCGAGATCGAATAATACCGTTGTAATGCTCACGCCATTGCCCCGCTGCGCGCGCAGCATAGATAATTGACATCGAGGTCGCGCCCCAACGCATAGTGTCGGGTCAGCGGGTGGTAGACGACGCCTTGCAGTTCTGATAAACCCATATCGGCGTCGCGTATCCATTTTTCCAGCTCGGAAGGGCGAATAAATTTTTTGTAATCGTGAGTGCCTTTGGGCAGCATGTGCAAGATATATTCGGCCCCTACGATGGCCAATAGATAGGCCTTGGCGGTGCGATTGAGTGTGGAGAAAAATACCCATCCGCCAGGCTTGACCAAGCGCGCGCAGGCCTGCACGATGGACGCAGGATCGGGCACGTGTTCAAGCATTTCCATGCAGGTCACCACGTCGAATTGGCCTGCATGTCGAGCGGCAAACGCCTCCGCCGTAGAGCGTTGATAATCGACCGTGAGTTGGCTTTCCAGTAAATGCAGTTTGGCGACTTCAAGCGCGGCGGCGGCCACGTCTATGCCGGTGACCAGCGCGCCACAGCGCGCCATGGCCTCGGTCAATAATCCGCCTCCGCAACCGATATCGAGGACGCGTTTTCCGGCAAGTTTCGCCTGTTGATCGATATAGGCGACGCGCAGCGGATTGATATCGTGCAACGGTTTAAATTCACTCTGCGCATCCCACCAACGCGAGGCGACGCTATCGAATTTATTGACTTCATGGGGATCAATATTTTGCGTATGCATGTCAATGGCCTTTAATGCGTTGTTGCCAATCCGTGGTTTTGGCGATGACGTCCTGTTCATCAAGGGTCAACAAACGGCGCGCTTTCATCAAGTGTTTTCCATGCACCCACACATCGGTGACTTGATCGCGTGCGGCGGCATATACCAATTGCGATATGGGATGATAAACCGGTAGCGTTTCGATGCGTTGCATATCGATGGCGATGATATCGGCGGATTTTCCGGGTTTCAATGAGCCGATTAGATGATCCAATCCCAAGGCCTTGGCACCGTTCAACGTGGCCATACGCAGTACCGTATGTGCCGGCACCGTCGATGCGTCTTGCGTGGCGACTTTCGCCAATAACGTTGCGCTGCGCATTTCGCCGAACATGTCGAGATCGTTATTGCTGGAGGCCCCATCTGTACCCAATGCGACATTGATTCCTGCCGCTAGTAACGCCGACACCGGACATATCCCCGAGGCAAGTTTCATATTGGATTCCGGGCAATGCAATACGTGCGTGCCGGTGTCCGCGACCAGTTTTATTTCGTGCGCGGACAATTGCGTCATGTGTACGGCCAAAAAACGCGGCGATAATAATTCGAGGCGATGCAGGCGTTCAAGCGGATGTACCGCATGATGCTGCAAACTTTGATCGAGTTCGTCGGCGGTTTCATGTACGTGCATGTGGATGGGCATATCCAATTCATCGGCGAGCACGCGGATGCGTTTTAAAGGCGCGTCGGAAACCGTATAAGGGGCATGCGGGGCGAGCGCGGTAGTGATCAACGGATGGCTGCGGTAGTGATCGCGCAAATTCAACCCCTTGTCGATATATTCTTGCGGATTACCGGCCCAGGCGGTCGGAAAATCGATAATCACCAGGCCTATGCAGGCGCGTATACCCGTTTCTCTAAACGCGCGTGCGGCGGCGTCGGGGAAAAAATACATGTCGTTCACACAGGTCGTGCCACTACGCAACATCTCGGCGATGGCCAGGCGCGTGCCGTCGTAAACGAATTCTTCGTTGACCCATTTGGTTTCCGCAGGCCAAATGTGATTTTGCAACCACGCCATCAAGGGCATGTCGTCGGCAATGCCACGCAACAGGGTCATGGCCGCGTGGGTGTGGGCGGTGACAAAACCAGGGCAGATAACATGGTGCGGGAACGCTTGCGCGCGCGGTGCCTGATATTTTTTCTGTGCCTCGGTGGTGGGCAATATATCGACGATCATTCCGTCGCGTATAGCGATGCTATGCAGGTGTAATACCGTGTTATCCGGTTCGATGGGGATGATCCAACCGGCGTGGAGCAGGGTGTCTACCGAGATAGTCACGGAAAGCGATCCTATGCGGCTGAAAGAAGGCCTCAGTATACCCGATTGAGCGGGGTGGGGCGTGATTTAGGATAGGTTTCCCCGCTTTCTCCCGCGCCCGGTTTCGGCTATGATGACGCCTCAAAACAGAGGTGGACAATGAGCTTCGATACCATACGTGCCGTAGAATGGACTGATCACGGACTAAAGCTACTTGATCAACGCTTATTACCTCATCATCACGAGGTGATTACCTATACCGACGCCGGTGACGTGGCGCTTGCGATCACAGAAATGGTGGTGCGCGGCGCGCCCGCCATCGGGATTACTGCGGCATATGCCGTGGTATTAGCGGCGCGCCGTCGTTATGCGCGTTCTCCGCGTTCGTGGAAGGTGGATATCCAGCAAGACATGGAACGCTTGGCCCATGCGCGCCCGACAGCAGTAAATTTGAACTGGGCGTTGGCGCGTATGCAGCGCCTAATAGATAGTCTCTGGGAGGCCCCTGAGACTGCGCTACTGGCCGAAGCGAAGCGCATCCATGCCGAAGATATCGCGGCGAATCGGCGTATGGGCGAGTTTGGGGCCAAATTGATCGGTGCAGGCCAGGCGGTGATTACGCATTGCAATACCGGCTCGCTGGCGACCGGGGGGCACGGCACGGCGCTAGGCGTGATACGCAGCGCGTGGACCCAGGGGCGGATTACCGGCGTGTTCGCCGATGAGACCCGTCCCTGGTTACAAGGCGCGCGCCTGACCGCATGGGAACTTGTCCAAGATCGCATCCCCGTGACCTTGATGGCGGATGGCGCGGCGGCCCATCGTATGAAACAAGGCGATATAGGCTGGGTGATCGTGGGTGCGGATCGCATCACCGCCAACGGCGATGCCGCGAATAAGATCGGGACTTATCAATTGGCCATCGCGGCGCGTTTTCATGGCGTAAAATTCATGGTCGTCGCGCCGTCATCAACGGTCGATATGGCCATCGCCAACGGTGCGGATATCCCGATTGAAATGCGCGCCCCCGAAGAGGTGTTATCGTTAAACGGTCACCGCGTGGCCGCGATGGGGGCCGAGGCCTGGAATCCCGCATTCGATGTGACACCGGCGACCTTGATCGACGCGATCGTGACCGAGCGCGGGGCGATTTTGCAGCCGAATGCCGAGCGTATGCGTAAATTAATGAATCAATCTTAATTTGGGGTGGGTTATGTTTAAAGTGAATGAATATTTCGCGGGCAAGGTAAAGTCCTTAGGTTTTAATATGCACGCTGGCCCGGCGACCATCGGTGTGATGGCCAAAGGCGAGTATGAATTCGGCACATCGCAAAAAGAGATAATTACGCTGATTACCGGCGCGATGTCGATTCAATTGCCGGGCGCCAAGGACTGGAAAAAAATTCGTGTCAATGAAAGTTTTGAAGTCGCTGCGCACCAGAAATTTTTGGTGCAAATTGACGAAGATTCTTCATACTTGTGCCTTTATCGTTAACGCAATCGCGATATTATAATGGATAGGCCGCGCGCGCGTAGCAGGGGTTTTTAGCCGCGCAGCTCGCCTCCCGATATTGCGGGTGGATGTGCGGCGCGAAAGATTCTAAAGCCCCGCCAGCAGGATAGTCGAATTCTATGTGTACGCAGGTATTGGTCGCGACTTGGATGGGACTGGTCAGCGGTACAATCAAATATTGGTTAAACCAATCGACGGTGCGATTTTCCGCTTCCACCACTGCCAAGACGTTTTTAGTGATGATGCGTAGGGCGTTAAACTCACCGGATTGGGTGATGGCCAGTGCGCCGTTAAATCCGCATTGCAATGGATAGGGATCGCGGTAACTATGGAGTTGATAGACCTGCGGTTCACCCAACGGTATGCTGCGCGGTTGCGCGGACAAAGGGTCTTGAAACACATAGCCGGGGGCATAAAAGCCCATATAATCGAAATCGTGTTGGATCGGTTGTATCGCTTGAATAAACGCCTCGGGTAAAAAAACCGGCAAACTGCCAAAGCGCGCGGCATAGCGACGTTTGAAATCGTCGATGACGGGCAATTGTTTTTCGCGCAGCATCCCGACGTGGAGCATTTCGCAGATCACCACATCCACCGGTTCCGGCGGTAAATACTGCATGGCGTCGGCCTCTACGATCTCGATGCGTTCGGAGTGCGGGTTGAGTTCCAGGATGCGGCGTGCCTCGCGCACCAGTGCGGCATTGTGTTCTACACACCACACCTGGGTGGCGATATGCGCGGCGAAATAGGACATGACGCCCGTGCCACCCCCTAAATCCAGCACCCGCCCGCCGGGTGGAACGACCCGTATTATGGCCTCTGCAAAGGCCTGCATACGCGCCTCATCCTGTAGCATATGGTAATGGTAATGCACCGGGATATATTGGCCTAGCTCGTGGGTGGCGTCAGACATGGGCGTGTGCTCTACGTTATGAAGGGTTGAATCGGGAGAATGCACCTCTTGTGCCTGCCGGCCGCTTCCCTGATCACTAAGTCCCTGTTTTCCTTCCTGTGCGTAGGTGCATAAAAGGTGTCTATGTGTTAGTATTGGATGCCTTTTACGAACGGCTTTTGGGGCTGCGATCTTGGGTCGTAGCGCGGCTTTAACTCATTGAAAGAATTATGGAAACTTTTGCCAAAGAAGTCCTTCCCATAAACATCGAAGACGAGATGCGTCAGTCGTACATGGAGTACGCCATGAGCGTCATCGTCGGCCGCGCGCTGCCGGATGCGCGTGATGGTCTCAAACCTGTGCATCGCCGCGTCTTGTACGCGATGAGCGAACTCGGTAATGACTGGAACAAGCCCTATAAGAAATCAGCGCGTGTCGTCGGTGATGTGATCGGTAAATACCACCCGCACGGCGATGTCGCGGTTTACGATACGATAGTGCGCATGGCCCAGTCGTTTTCGCTGCGCTACATGCTCGTCGATGGGCAAGGCAACTTCGGTTCGATAGACGGTGACGCCCCTGCGGCGATGCGTTATACCGAAGTGCGCATGTCTAAAATCGCACACGATTTACTCCAGGATCTCGACAAAGAAACCGTCGATTTCGTCTTCAATTACGACGAATCGGAACGTGAACCTACTGTTTTGCCGTCGCGTGTGCCCAATTTATTGATCAACGGGACGACAGGTATAGCGGTCGGTATCGCCACCAATATTCCGCCGCATAATTTGGTCGAGGTCGTCAACGCCTGCGTGGCCTTGATCGACGATCCGAGCTTGGATATCAACGAATTAATGAAATATGTGCTGGGGCCGGATTTTCCCACTGCGGGAATAATCAATGGCGCGGCGGGCATACGCGAGGCCTATCGTACCGGGCGTGGGCGTATTTATGTGCGCGCGCGCGCACACATCGAGGGCGAAGATGGCAGCAAACAAACCATCATCGTCACCGAGTTGCCTTATCAGGTCAACAAGGCGCGCTTGATCGAGCGTATCGCCGAATTAGTCAAAGAAAAGAAACTTGAAGGCATCTCCGAATTACGCGATGAATCCGATAAAGACGGGTTGCGCGTGGTGATAGAATTGCGTCGCAACGAAGTCGCGGAAGTCGTGTTGAATAATCTGTATTCGCAGACGCAAATGCAGAATGTGTTTGGCATTAACATGGTCGCCTTGGTGGATGGTCAGCCGCGTTGTCTCAATTTGAAAGAATTGATCGATGCATTCCTACGCCATCGCCGCGAAGTGGTGACCAGACGCACCATATTTGAATTGCGCAAGGCCAGGGATCGTGCGCATATATTGGAAGGTTTAGCGGTCGCATTGGCGAATATCGACCCGATTATCGCGTTGATTAAGGCGTCGCCGAATCCTGCGCAAGCCAAGAGCGCGATGCTCGCCCAAGCATGGGCGCCCGGCATCGTCGTGAATATGTTGGAACGCGCCGGCGCGCAATTGTCGCGTCCCGAAGAATTGGGTCCGGATTTTGGATTAGTCGAGGGTCAATATCGTCTTTCGGAAGTGCAGGCGCAAGCGATTTTAGATATGCGTTTGCATCGCTTGACCGGTTTGGAACAAGACAAGATCATTACAGAATACAAAGAAATCCTGACGCAAATTGAAGAATTGTTGAAAATATTGAGCAATCCTGCGGAATTGTTGCGTGTTATACGCGAAGAATTGATCCATATTCGCGACGAATACGGTGACAAACGGCGTACGGAAATCATCACCACCGAGCAGGATTTATCGACGGAAGATCTGATCACGCCGGAAGATGTGGTGGTCACGTTATCCCATGCGGGTTACGCCAAGGCGCAACCGGTGGCGACGTATGGCGCGCAACGCCGTGGCGGCAAGGGCAAGACCGCGACCACCACGCGCGACGAAGATTTTGTCGATAAATTATTTATCGCCAATACGCACGATACCATCTTGTGTTTCTCCAGTGTCGGCAAAGTATATTGGTTGAAAGTGTATGAATTGCCGCAGGCCAGCCGCATCGCACGCGGCAAACCGATGGTCAATTTATTGCCCCTGGAACAAGGCGAACGCATCAACGCGGTGCTGCCGGTCAAGGCCTTCGATGCGGATAAATATGTATTTTTCGCGACCGCGCATGGCACGGTCAAAAAGACTTCATTAGAAGATTTTTCGCGGCCGCGCTCCTCCGGCATCATCGCAATTGAACTCAAGGATGGCGATAAATTGGTCGGCGTTGATATCACCGATGGTAAACGCGATGTCATGTTGTGTACCAGCGGCGGCAAGGCCGTGCGTTTCAATGAAGAAGAAGTGCGCGCCATGGGCCGCACAGCGGCGGGCGTGCGCGGTGTCAAACTGCCCGATGCGCAAGAAGTCATCGCATTGATCATTATCAATCCGGGCGAGGTGCTGACGGCGACCGCAAACGGATATGGCAAGCGTACCTCGGTAGAAGACTACCCCGTGCATGGCCGTGGCGGTCAAGGGGTGATATCCATACAAACGACGGATAGAAATGGCACTGTGGTCGCCGCCAAATTGGTGCGCGAAGAAGATGAAATCATGTTGATCACCAATGGCGGTACCTTGGTGCGCACACGCGTCGCGGAGGTTTCGTCCTTGGGTCGTAACACCCAAGGCGTGCGCTTAATCAGCTTGGCCGATGACGAACGCTTAGTGGGCATGGAGCGCGTAGAAGACGTCGCGGGTGACGAAGAAACCGAGTAGATTTTTGTTTTGTGGAGTGAGGACAATGACGCGAGTTTATAATTTTAGTTCGGGTCCGGCGATGTTGCCGGAGGAAGTGTTGCAAATCGCCCGTGAAGAAATGGCCGATTGGCGTGGCAGCGGCATGTCGGTGATGGAAATGAGTCATCGCGGCAAGGAATTTATCTCCATCGCGGAAAAGGCCGAGGCCGATTTGCGCGAGGTGCTGGGCATCCCGAACAATTATAAAGTGTTATTTTTGCAAGGCGGCGCGTCCAGTCAATTCGCGATGGTGCCGATGAACTTATTGCGCGGCAAGCGCAAGGCGGATTATATCAACACCGGTAGTTGGTCTAAAAAGGCCATTGAAGAGGCCAAGCGTTATTGCGAGGTGAATATCGCCGCCTCCAGTAAAGATACCAATTTCACCCATGTGCCGCCGCAAGCGCAGTGGAAATTGGCGACGGATGCGGCCTATGTGCATTACTGCCCGAATGAAACCATAGGCGGCGTTGAATTTCATTGGCTACCGCAGACCGGCGATATACCCTTGGTGGCCGACATGTCGTCTACGTTGTTGTCGCGGCCAGTGGATGTCAGCAAATTCGGCGTCATCTACGCAGGTGCGCAAAAAAATATCGGCCCTGCGGGTTTAACCCTCGCCATCGTGCGCGAAGATCTGGTCGGTGATGTGCTGCCCGGTACGCCTACGATGTTTGACTATAAAATACACGCCACCGATGCGTCGATGTATAACACACCGGCGACCTATAGTTGGTATATCGCAGGGCTGGTGTTCGACTGGTTGAAGAAAATCGGCGGTCTGGCCAAGATGGCGGAAATCAATAAACGCAAAGCCGAAAAATTATATGCGGCCATCGACAACTCAAGTTTTTATCACAGCAATGTGGCCAAGGACAGTCGTTCGTGGATGAATATTCCGTTTACGCTCGCCACGCCCGAGTTGGATGACGCGTTTCTGAAAGAGGCGAAGAAAGAAGGGCTGACGACACTGAAAGGTCATCGTTCGGTGGGAGGGATGCGGGCCAGCATCTACAATGCGATGCCAGAGGCGGGCGTGGATAAATTAGTGCAATTTATGGCCGAATTTGCCCGCCGCAACGCCTGACGAGGATAACGAAGTGTATAAAATTCAAACCTTGAACAATATTTCGGTGCGTGGCTTAGAACGTTTTGCGCGTGACCGCTATGAGCTTGCGTCGGAAATTCCCAGTCCGCACGCGATTATGCTGCGTTCGTTCAATATGCATGATATGGATATTCCCGCTAGCGTGCTTGCGGTTGGGCGTGCCGGTGCGGGCGTCAATAATATTCCAGTCGATAAGCTCAGCGCACGCGGGGCGCCGGTGTTTAATGCGCCGGGCGCCAATGCCAATGCGGTGAAGGAATTAGTAATCGCCGGTATGTTGATGGCGGCGCGTAATTTGTTGCCGGCGTGGGATTTTGCGCGCCGAGCGGAAGGCGATGATGCAAGCATCGACAAAACCGTTGAAAAGGGTAAAAAAGACTACGCGGGGTTTGAAATCGCGGGGCGTACCTTGGGCGTCATCGGCTTGGGCGCCATCGGGCGTTTAGTGGCCAACACGGCCATCGATTTAGACATGAAAGTGGTCGGATTCGATCCCGGTCTGACGGTGCAAGGCGCGTGGAAATTGTCCAGCGCGGTGGCGCAGGCGCATAGTGTGGATGAATTATTCAGCCGCGTCGATTTTATTTCCATACATGTGCCGCTGACCGATGGCACGCGCAAATTGGTCAATACCGAGCGCTTGCGCTTGATGCGTAAAGGCGGTGTGGTGCTTAATTTCGCACGTGGCGGCATCGTTGACGACGTTGCCGTATGCAAATCCATAGAAGCCGGGCATTTGTATGCGTATGTGTGCGATTTCCCCTCTAATGCGCTAAAAAACAATAGTCGTGTGATCGCGCTTCCGCATTTAGGCGCGTCTACTGAAGAAGCGGAAGACAATTGCGCCGTGATGGTGGCCGATCAATTGCGCGATTATCTGGAAAACGGCAATATCGTAAACGCGGTGAATTTTCCCGAGGTGGCGATGCCGCGTAGCGAAGGGTTTCGCGTCGCCATTGCCAATCGCAATGTGCCGAATATGGTCGGACAAATCTCCACCAAACTCGCGACCGCAGGGTGCAATATTATCGATATGTTGAATAAATCCAAGGGGGATTTGGCCTATACCTTGGTCGATGTCAATCAACCATTGAACGAAACATTGTTAAAAGATTTGCGTGGCATAGACGGGGTCTTGGCGGTGCGAGTGTGTTAGTGAACAATTATGTCAGACACCGAGCAACTACGCGATATTCGTAATAAAATTGACGCCATTGATGAGCAAATACAAACGCTCATCAATGCACGCGCTACGTGTGCAATGCAAGTTGCCAAGATTAAACGCAACGCGCAACAGGTAGATAATTTCTATCGTCCCGAGCGCGAGGCTGACGTATTGCTGCGGGTGATGGCGCGCAATAAAGGCGGCGTATTGGGCGATGAGACGATGGCGCGTTTGTTTCGCGAAATCATGTCGGAGTGTTTGGCCTTAGAACAACGCTTGAATATCGCATATCTTGGCCCTATAGGCACGTTTACGCAGGCGGCGGCGATTAAACATTTTGGGCATGCGGTGCAGACGGTGGCGGTAGGCAGTATCGCGGAAGTATTCCGTGAAGTGGAAGGCGGAGTCGCGCGGTTCGGCGTGGTTCCCGTCGAAAATTCTACTGAGGGCGTGGTCAATCATACATTAGATACGTTTATCGCGTCGCCGTTGAAGATTTGCGGCGAAGTGGAGTTACGCATTCATCAGCATTTGATGGCCAAGCAAACGGATAAGTCGCGGGTCAAGCGACTTTATTCACATCAGCAATCCTTGGCGCAATGTCGTGAATGGTTAAATGAACATCTGCCTATGGCGGAGATCGTTACCGTCAGCAGTAATGCCGAAGCGGCGCGCCGCGCCGCGCTGGAAGCCGATGCCGCCGCGATCGCCGGAGAGCAAGCGGCGGAGATCTATGGTTTGAATTTATTAGAACGCAATATTGAAGACGAGCCGGACAATACGACGCGCTTTTTGGTGGTGGGTCGCTATGATACCGCGCCTACAGGGCGCGACAAGACCTCTATTTTGGTGTCGGTGCGCAATAAAACCGGCGCGTTACACCGCGTGCTTGAACCGCTGGTGCGCCATGGGGTGAGTATGTCGCGCATCGAGTCGCGGCCGTCACGTCGCGGGATGTGGGATTATGTTTTTTTCATCGATTTAGAAGGTCATCAACACGATGCACCGGTCAGCCAAGCGCTGGCAGCGCTAGAGCAAGAGGCGGCCATGCTCAAACGCCTGGGCTCTTATCCACGTGCGGTACTGTGACCGGAGTTAAGCATGCCTCAGAGTTCTGATAGTTTGGATTCCTTATTCAGTCGCGCCGTGCCTGGCGTGCAGAAATTATTACCGTATCCACCGGGCAAACCAATTAGCGAATTACAACGCGAACTGGGCATACACGATATCGTTAAAATGGCCTCTAATGAAAATCCGTTGGGGCCCAGCCCAAAGGCGTTGCAGGCCATGCGCGCAACGATGGATGATCTCGCCTTATATCCGGACGGGAGTGCGTTTACGTTAAAAAAGGCCTTGTCACGACATCTCAACGTCGCCACGTCTCAGCTTACTATTGGCAATGGGTCTAGCGAGGTGTTGGAAATTTTAGTGCGCGCGTTTGTGTTGCCCGGCGATGAAATAGTTTTTTCGCAATATGCGTTTGCGATGTACCCCATACTCGCCCAAGCGGCCAATGCGCGCGCCGTTGTGGTGCCCGCGAAAGATTGGGGGCATGATCTTGCGGCGATGCGCGACGTTATTACGCCTAAAACAAAAATTGTGATCGTCGCAAACCCCAACAATCCAACGGGCACCTGGATACGCGGGGCGGCGCTGGAGTCCTTTATTCGCAGTGTGCCGCGTGATGTCATCGTCGTCGTGGACGAGGCCTACAACGAATTTGTGCAAGCAGCCGAATTTGTCAGCGCGGTGACATGGTTGAATCAATTCGCAAATTTGCTGGTGATGCGCACGTTTTCCAAGGTATATGGCATAGCCGGTATACGCGTAGGATACGGTGTTGCCGGCGATGTCATTACGGATTTGCTGAACCGCGTACGCCAACCGTTCAACGTTAATAGTTTGGCGTTGGCGGCGGCGGAGGCGGCGCTGGGCGACCAGGAATTCGTGCAGCGCAGCACCGAAAATAATCGTCTGGGCTTGCAGCAATTTGTGCAAGGATTCCAGACGCTAGGTTTGTCCTTTATTCCAAGCGTCGCCAATTTTATCGCGGTAGACGTGGGGCGGCCCGCAATGCCAGTGTATAATTCGATGCTAAGGCAAGGTGTTATTGTACGTCCGGTGGCGAATTATCACATGCCCAATCATCTGCGTATAACGACCGGTTTGCCGGAACACAATGCGCGTTGTTTGGCGGCGCTTACGCAGGCCTTGGCAAACTGAATATGTGGCAACGCGTAGTCATTATAGGCGTAGGCCTCATTGGCGGATCCATTGCGCGCGCCATCAAAAAGAACGCTTTGTCGCGTGTCGTGATCGGTTGCGGGCGTGATAAAGAACAACTGCAACTCGCGCAAGATCTTGGCGTGATAGACGCATTTGATCAGGAGATTGCACACGCAGTGCGTGCGGCGGATTTAGTGATCATCGCCGTCCCGGTGGGGGTGATGCCGGCGGTTTTTAGCGCGCTCGCAACCGTCAAAGATTTACACGCCGTGATCACCGATGTAGGTAGCGTCAAAGGGAGTGTTTTGGCGGCCGCGCAAGCGGCGTTTGGCGCCTTACCGCCGCGTTTTGTCGCCGGCCATCCCATTGCCGGAACGGAAAAAAGCGGTGTTGAAGCCTCGTTCGCAGATTTATTTGTCAATCGTTGTGCGATCTTGACGCCGACCGCGCAGACGGATCCACAGGCCTTAATGGCGGTTGCCAAGCTATGGCGAGATTTAGGCGCCGAGGTCGTGGAGATGGAAGCAACCCATCACGATGAGGTCTTGGCCGCCACCAGTCATTTACCGCATGTATTGGCCTATACCTTGGTCGATACCTTAGCCAAAATGGATGAACGGCGCGAGATATTTCGTTTTGCAGCGGGCGGATTTCGCGATTTTACACGCATCGCCTCCAGCGATCCGACCATGTGGCGTGACATCTGTATCGCCAATAGAGAAGCGATAATCGCGATGATAGAACGCTACCAAGAAGAGCTTGAAACCTTGAAAAATAATATCGCACGCAGTGCGCAAGCAGACATTGAACAACAATTCACGCGCGCCAAACAAGCGCGTGATCGATTTATGAAAAATTTCATTTGATAAAGTAGATTACAGAGCAAACCTATGAGCAACGAATCCATTACCTACCTTGTGCAACCTGGCGGCAGTTTGCGGGGCAGTGTGCGTGTGGCCGGTGATAAATCCATATCGCATCGCGCCATGATGCTGGGCGCGCTCGCCGAGGGCATCACCGAGGTCACGGGATTTTTAGAGGGTGCCGACAGTTTGGCCACACTGGCCGCTTTTCGCGCCATGGGCGTCAATATAGAAGGCCCTAACGACGGTCGCGTGCGCATCCACGGCGTCGGCCTGCGCGGCCTCAAACAGGCGCACGGCGACCTCGATCTTGGCAATTCCGGGACTTCAATGCGGCTGATGAGCGGCCTATTGGCGGGGCAGGCGTTTGATTCGCGCCTGATTGGTGACAATTCTTTGTCGCGTCGCCCCATGCAACGCGTCACTGATCCGTTGGCAAAAATGGGTGCGCGTATAGATGCTTCGGGTAGCGGTACCGCTCCATTGCGGGTGCATGGCGGGCAAAAATTGCGCGCCATAGACTATGCGATGCCCATGGCCTCGGCCCAGGTAAAATCCTGTTTGCTCCTCGCGGGTCTGTACGCCGAAGGGCGTACCTGTGTGACGGAGCCCGCCGTGACACGCGATCATACCGAACGTATGCTGCAGGCCTTCGGCTATCCTATCGAACGCCAAGGTGGCACGGTGTGTGTGACGGGCGGGGCGCAACTGACCGCGACGCGCATCGATGTCCCGGCCGATATTTCTTCAGCCGCGTTTTTCATGGTCGGGGCGAGCATCGCCGAAGATGCCGAGGTCGTCTTGACGCATGTGGGCGTCAATCCAACCCGTACCGGCGTGATAGATATATTGAAGCTGATGGGGGCGGATATACGCCTCGAAAATGAGCGCGTGGCGGGGGGCGAGCCTGTGGCGGACATACGCGTGTGTGCAGCACCTTTGCATGGCATAGACATTCCGCTCGCATTGGTACCGTTGGCCATCGACGAATTTCCGGCGATTTTTGTCGCCGCCGCCTGCGCCAAAGGGCGCACCGTGTTGCGTGGTGCGGACGAATTGCGCGTCAAGGAAAGTGATCGTATCCAAGTGATGGCCGACGGATTAAAGGCCTTAGGGATTGTTGCCGAGCCGACGCGCGATGGGATGATTATCGAAGGCGGCAAACTTGGGCGTGGCTTGATCGATAGCCACGGCGACCATCGTATCGCCATGGCGTTTACGATGGCGGCGTTGCGCGCCTCCGGGCCTATCGAAATCTTAGATTGCGCCAATGTTGCGACATCATTCCCCGATTTTGTGACGCTCGCCGAGGGCGCAGGCCTCAAAATGCGTGCTAGCGAGGGCTAATACATGATTAATCCGCCTATCCTGACCATCGATGGCCCCGGCGGCTCCGGTAAGGGGACGGTCGGCAGGCGGGTGGCCCACGCGCTGGAATGGCACTTTCTCGACAGTGGGGCCTTGTATCGCTTGTTGGCCCTGGCCGCGATCAATCATGGCATCGAATTGGTCGATGCGACCCGCTTAGTGCCTTTGGCCACCCGTCTCGATGTCCGCTTTATCGCCACCGGGGGCGAAGAGGACGGCATGATATTGCTGGAAAGTCATGATGTTACAGAAGCGATACGCACCGAAACCATGGGCAACGCCGCCTCGATTGTAGCGAGCAACGGCCCGGTGCGGGCGGCCTTATTGGAGCGTCAGCGCGCGTTTTGCCTTGCCCCCGGTTTGGTGGCGGATGGGCGCGATATGGGCACGGTGGTCTTTCCACAGGCCTTGGTCAAGGTATTTATTACCGCCAGCGCCCAAGTGCGCGCACAACGACGTTATAAACAGTTGAAAGAGAAAGGGCTTGATGTTAATCTAGCCGCCGTTTTGGCCGATATCGAGGCGCGTGATGAGCGCGACCGTACTCGGCCCGTGGCCCCGTTGATACCGGCTGCGGACGCGGTGATCATCGACACCTCGTTGATGACCATCGCTCAAGTGGTGCGCGAAGTCTTAGATATCGTCGCGGCACGGGTATCGCAATGAGTAAGTTGTGAGTAATATCGGGTATCTGCCTGGGGAGGGTCTCCGGGCGGGTTTTTTATTATCTTAACCCGTACCCTCACCGGTGCGGAGCATAAACCGTATGGTTAAGGCTGGAAATCAATGACTGAAAGTTTTGCCCAATTGTTCGAGGAAAGTTTATCCACCAGTAAAATGCGCCCGGGTTCTATCGTTAAGGGTGTGGTGATCGAAGTGCTCGATAATTTCGTGGTGGTGCATGCCGGATTCAAATCTGAAGGCGTCATCCCCAGGGAACAATTCCTCGATGAGCGGGGAAATTTAGAAGTCAGCGTAGGCGACGAAGTTGAAGTCGCATTAGATATGTTAGAAGACGGTTCGGGTGAAACCCGTCTGTCCCGCGAAAAGGCCAAACGCGCCCAATCGTGGATACGCTTGGAAGAAGCCTTCGAAAAAGGTCAAACGGTCAAAGGCCTCATCTCGGACAAGGTCAAGGGCGGTTTCACCGTCGATATCGGCGATGTGCGCGCCTTCTTGCCCGGTTCCTTGGTCGATGTGCGCCCGGTGCGCGACACCACCTATCTGGAAGGCAAAGAACTCGAATTCAAAGTTATCAAGATCGACCGTCGTCGCAATAACGTGGTGGTCTCACGGCGTGCCGTGGTGGAAGCGGAAAGCAGCGCCGAGCGCGATTCCCTGCTGCAAAATCTGCAAGAAGGTCAAACCGTTAAAGGCGTGGTCAAGAACCTCACCGATTATGGTGCGTTCGTGGATTTAGGCGGTGTGGACGGCTTATTGCATATCACCGACATGGCGTGGAAACGCGTCAAGCATCCCAACGAAGTCGTTAATATCGGTGACGAAATCACCGTCAAAGTATTGAAATTCGACCGCGAACGTAATCGCGTGTCGTTAGGGTTGAAACAACTGGGCGACGATCCGTGGGTCGATATCGCACGCCGTTACCCGGTGGGTACGCGGATGTCCGGTAAAGTGACCAATATCGCGGACTACGGTTGTTTCGTCGAGATCGAGCCGGGCGTTGAAGGCTTGGTACACGTCTCCGAAATGGATTGGACGAACAAGAACATCCATCCGACCAAGGTCGTGCAAGTCGGTGACGACGCCGAGGTCATGGTGTTGGATATCGACGGTGAACGCCGCCGTATATCGCTGGGCATCAAACAATGCCAAGCCAATCCGTGGGAAGATTTTGGTCAGAAAAACAACAAGGGCGACAAAATTGTCGGCAAGATCAAATCTATCACTGATTTTGGCATATTCATTGGATTAGAAGGCGGTATCGACGGTTTGGTGCATTTGTCGGATATTTCGTGGAACGAGACCGGCGAAGAAGCGATACGCAAATACAAGAAAGGCGACGAGGTTGAAACCACAATCCTGGTCATCGATCCGGAACGTGAACGCATTTCGTTGGGCATTAAGCAGTTAGAAAAAGACCCGTTTGCGCACTTTATGGCGGAGCATGAAAAAGGCGGTATCGTGACGGGGGTGGTGCGTACCGTAGATGCCAAGGGCGCGATAGTCGATTTGGGCGATGGCGTAGAGGGTTATTTGAAGGCCTCTGAAATCTCCCGTGAGCGCGTGGAAGATGCGCGTTTGGCAGTCAAGGAAGGGGCCACGGTCGAGGCCAAATTTGTTGGCGTAGATCGTAAAAATCGTGTTATAAATCTGTCAGTTAAGGCTAAAGATTCACAGGAAGAGGCCGAAGCAATACAAGACTACAGTAGTCGTGGTCAAGGACCTGCAACGACGACGTTGGGTGACCTGCTCAAACAGAAGATGGAGAGCAAGGCCGAATAAGCCAACGTTACCCGAAGCCAAAAAGGGCGTCGCGCAGGAACCTGTGGGCGCCCTTTTTTATGCATGGGCTTGCTAAATCTGCTAAGCTAACTGTATGATTTGAGTACATGTTTTGGCATGATTAATCATTCTTATGGAACGGCATAGGTGACGCGATGGACAAAGAAACGCTACTACACGAAAATTCTATTACTAAATCAGAATTAATTGATTTATTGTCGCGCAAACAAACGGCATTGGCGTTTCGCGATGTCGAGATGGCTGTCAAAACCATGATCGAACAAATGACACAGGCCCTCGCCGCAGGGGAACGCATCGAGATACGCGGCTTTGGCAGCTTTTCGTTGCATTTTCGTCCACCGAGGGTCGGTCGCAATCCGAAAACGGGCGAGTCGGTGTCGCTCACGGGTAAATACGTCCCGCACTTTAAACCAGGGAAAGAAATGCGAGAAAAGGTGAACGAGGCGGTAAATTCCCCCAAACGACCCGCCAACGCAGCCTAAGGTGACGTTGCAGAGCGTGTGTCACCGAGACACTGCCGCCTAGGCGGTTGCGTGCCTAGGGAGGCAACCAGTGATGTAACATAGTTTCATGCAGACGTTTTAGGTTTATAATTATTAAACGGCTTTACACACTTTTTCTTACTGCTGATGGCACATCGGCGCAATTCGCAGTAGGGGCGTAATTTATAATACGTTTTACTTGCAGTTGTCCTCACTGTGGTACATAGTCCAAAATTGGCATTCAGGATACTATCACTGCATATTATTGAGGGGGCGCGTGAAAACACTGATCACTATAGTGTTGTTGCTGGCGGTTGTTGCAGTCCTCGCTTTTGCGGTTATCAATTCACATAACGTCACCATCAATTATTACGTCGGCGCGTTGCAATTGCCTTTGGCGTTGTTGTTGGTGATTACGCTGACGACAGGATTTATTTTAGGTATCGCGGCCATGTCCTTGCGTCTACTGCATGCGCAATGGGAACTCGCGCGCTTGCGCAAACAAGTCCGGCAATTGGAAAATAATGCAGGGGCCAATGCGGCCGCTATTCCAGCGGGCGATGAGGGATGAGGGATGTTTGATCAATTAGGATGGTTGCTGGTTCCCGTCGTCGCCGCCTCCGGCTGGTGGTGGGCGCGGCGCAATCTCCCGGCCGCGCGATCATCAGGCGCACGCTGGGATGTGCATTATTTTGAAGGCCTCAATTACCTGTTAAATGAAGAACAAGACAAGGCCGTCGAAGTATTCATTAAAATGTTGGAAGTGAATAACGATACGGTAGAAATCCATTTGGCGCTGGGCCATCTGTTTCGACGCCGAGGCGAGGTGGATCGCGCCATACGCTTACACCAGAATTTATCTGTACGGCCTCATCTCAACGCCCAACAACGCGATCACGCCGTCTTTGAACTGGCGCAAGACTATTTGAGCGCGGGTTTGCTGGATCGCGCCGAAAAATTATTTGTCGAGCTAAAAGACTCACGCTATTGCGGTGCGCAGGCCTTAGGTTGTTTAGTCGATGTGTATGAACGAGAGCGCGAGTGGGGTGCGGCGATAGTTGCGGCGCGCGAGTGGGAACGCGCCAGTGGTGTGCGTCGGCGCGGCTTGATCGCGCAACATTTGTGCGAGTTGTCAGACGAGGCGCGCGCCTCCGGAGATTTAGCGTCGGCGCTACACTCGGCGCGCCAGGCCTTGCGTGAAAACAAATCTTCAGTGCGCGCGAGTTTATTAATAGGCGATATCGAGCAAACGCTGGGGCAACCGCAACGCGCGATCAGGGCGTATTTGCGCATCGAAAAGCAAAACGCGGGCTTTATAGGCGAGGCGATCGACCCATTAATGACGTGCTGGACGGGCATCGGCGAGCTCGATAGCGCGCATCGTTTTTTATTGCATTTATATGAGCGCTACGGCAATTACCAGGCGCTGTTGGCGATCACGCGGTTCTTCGAGCAGCGTCATGGCGAGGCGCAAGTGCGGAAAATGTTGGTCGATCGTTTGTACGCGCAACCATCGGTCATGGGTATGCAACGTTTAGTTGAATTATTAATGCGCCACAAAAACTCTGCTAGCGAAGATTTGTCGCTCGTCAAACAACTTCTAGAGCGCTTGGCGGAGGAATCCATCGCCTATGTGTGCAGTCATTGCGGGTTTGGTGGCAAAAATCTATTTTGGCAGTGCCCCGGTTGTCGCAATTGGGACAGCATACAGCCGCGCTGGGCGTTTCAAACAGCCAAAGGGGTGTAGCGGGTGAGCACAGAGGTTGATGCGGGTAGCGGGCCGCGTGTAATAGTTGCGCTGGATTACGACAACGCCGATCAAGCGCGTGTCTTCGCGCGGCGCGTACGGCCGGAACTCTGTCGTTTGAAAGTAGGTAAAGAATTGTTTACGCGCGGTGGTCCGCGTGTCGTACAAGAACTGATGGCCGCCGGATATGATGTATTCTTAGATCTTAAATTCCACGATATCCCTACTACGGTTGCGCGGGCCTGTCGTGCTGCGGCAGACCTCGGCGTGTGGATGGTCAATGTGCATGCCAGTGGCGGCAGCGCCATGTTGTATGCGGCGCGCGAGGCCCTGGCGGCGGTCGCGCGCCCCCCGTTGTTGCTTGCGGTAACAATCTTGACCAGCTTGTCGGCCGAAGAATTACGGGCGATCGGTTTTGCGGGCAGCTTGGAAAGCAATGTCCAACGTTTAGCCAATCTAGCGCGTGAAGCCGGCCTGGATGGCGTGGTGTGTTCTGCCCACGAAGCGGCGATGTTGCAACGCTTGTGGGGCACGCGCGCGTGTTTGGTGACGCCTGGTATCCGCCCCGCAGGGAGTGTGCAGAACGATCAGACACGCATTATGACGCCGCGCGAGGCGCTCAAGGCAGGTGCAAGTTACTTGGTCATTGGCCGACCCATTACCGGCGCGGCGGATCCGTTGGCGGTATTGTCTACGATAAATGCCGAAATTTCGGCCCTTTAATGGGTGATTGTTGAAAATTAGAGTGTCGATGCGACGTTGTGCCGGTAACTAATGAAACGGATTATAAAACGTATCCCGTGGGCGCATCGCTGTTTGTCGTTACATCTTGTCATATGCTCATCTTCGTGCGTTGCGGAAGACCTTGTTGCGCAGCCAAATGTGCAGCAAGTTCAACATCGCATTACCTTCAGCTATGACCACACCACACTGCCACACGCTGAAACAATGGGGTTGTTGGGCACGGCGTACCTCGTTCAACCGTTAAAAAATTTTTCTACCGGGTTGGGGATATACAGCGCCGTGGTAGGCAGGCGCGGAGGCTTTTTTACCGGGGGAATCGAGTCCGAAATACAGTCTCCGCTGTGGCGCGCGTGGGCATGGCGGGCCGGGCTGTTTATGGGCGGCGGTGGCGGTGGGGCCGCACCACAAGGCGGAGGCTTGATGATGCGTCCACACGTGGGTTTGGCCTATCGCAATCAGGCGGTGCAATATGGGCTAAGTTGGTCGCGCGTGTGGTTTCCAAACGGCGAAATCGACAGTACGCAACTCTCGCTCAGCGGTGCGTGGCAATATGTAGATGTGTGGCGGGCAGGTTGGTTATTTGCGGCGGAGAAAAATAATGTGCCCTCCAGCGTCACCACACAGCGTCGCCAATTGGCGATGCAACATCAATGGTATTTCGCGCCCTCGGCAACATATCGACGCGCGCGCGCGACCGACGCTCGCGCTACGCCGCCCATAGAGTTGATCGGCGTACGTTGGCGGGTGGATGACAATGCACCTTGGATTTATGAGTGGCAGGCCTTAGGCGCGTGGGGTGGTGGTGCCGACGGGTATGCGGAAATAGCCGGAGGTATAGGCGCAAAAACATCCATGAGTGCATGGGGTGAAGGCTATGTATTATTGTCGGCAGGTGCGGCGGGCGGCGGTGGCGTCGATACGGCGGGTGGTGGGATTGTCCGCACCGCCGTCGGTGGAAATCTTGGCGGACGCCACTTACGTCTATTTGCCGAAGGCGGGTATCTCAGCTCCATAGAAGGCCACTACGCGGCGTATACGGCGGCCATGGGGCTGGGATATGTTTATGGCACACCTGTCGCCATGAGCACGCCCGTCGCTTGGCAGGCATTGCGCGTACGTCCCGCTATGCAGCGATATTATATTGATCCGCGTGCCACCACACCTGTTGCGCGAACAGTCGATTTGGTCGCCTTAAAATTGGACTGGTTTTTAACCTCGGAGTGGTATCTGAGCGGGTGGTCATCGGCGGCATTCGACGGCGGCGTGGGCGGCTATGCCACGGGCTTAATGGGTGCGGGGTGGTGTGCGTATGGTGGCGCTAACTTGTCGATAACGGGCGAGTTAGCGTTGGGTGCTGCGGGCGGGGGCGGAATGGCGGTGGGCGCGGGCGCGGTGCTGCAACCGATGCTAAATATGTATTATCGCCTTGATCGGAGTTGGGACGCGACCTTGGGTGCCGGTCGTTTGCAGCCCGTGGCCGGTGAGTTCGCGGCGTGGGTGTTTGACTTAGGCGTTGCGTTGCGCTTTTCATCCCCACGCGCGCCGTTGATGGCGGACTAATGGCCGTAAGTAAGTGGCGTCGCGCTGGAGTTTAGCAAGGTTTCCGGGCATAATGCGCTGGATGTATAGGTGTGATTTTTGTGAGTGGCAGAATGGCGGTAGCGAGTTGTTGCGTGTAAAAACCGCACACGGTTTTAGACCTTAGTGTTAGGAGTCGGAGTGGTTACGCTGGAGAGGAAATTTTTTTTGCGTATATTATTGAGCGTAAGTTTGCTTGGCTTGATATTTACCGCGCGCGCCGCAGATATACCGTTGCCGCCCGGATTATCGCCGGAACAAATCGGCGCGGCGCGTGATTTATTGCAAGGAAAAAGCGTTGCGGGTTTAAAGCGCTTGACGACGCGGCATGGTCAGGGCGCGCAAAACGCCGGTACGTCCACGCAAAAAACCGATGAAAATACCCAAAAACGTCGCAAATCGGCGCAATCAGAGGCCGCGTCCCCCGGTGTAACTACGCCACTTCCGCCACCCAAGGTCAAAGGCAACGAGAGTCTCATCGTGGTGTTCGAGGCAATCAAAGACGATGAAAAATCGCCCAAAAATATTTCGCGCGACGCTGCCAAATCTACACTCCTAGAGACGCAACGCATCCCGGAGCGCGGCGTCTATCAACTCGATATGCAGGGCATCTTGCACTTGCCCAATGCCCCGGCGATCAATCTCAAAGGCTTGACCGAAGAAGAAATTTTAGAACGGTTGTCAGTAGAGCCATTGCTTGCAGGTGTGGATATCTTGGTCAAGTTATTGATCATAGAACCGGTAGATATCGAAGGGCTCAAACCGTTTGGTTACGAATTGTTTGAAAGCGAACGCGCCGATTTTACACCGGCGGGCGATATCCCGGTGCCCGGCGATTATGTGATCGGCCCGGGGGATACGGTGCGGTTGCAAACCTATGGCAAAATGAACGAGGAATATGAATTAGAAGTCACCCGCGATGGCACCCTGCCATTCCCGAATGTGGGTTCAATTCCGGTGGCCGGATTGCGGTTTAAAGAAATGAAAGACCTGTTGCAACGCCGCGTGGAAAAACAATTCATAGGCATCAATATCAATGTTTCAATGGGTACGTTGCGCAGCATGCGCGTATTTGTATTGGGGGAGGTGAAATATCCGGGTTCTTATACCGTGAGTTCGCTGGCGACCATGACCCACGCCTTATACGCCAGCGGCGGCGTGAAAGAGATCGGCTCGTTGCGCAACTTACAATTAAAACGCAATGGCGCGGTCATCGGCACATTGGACGCATATGACTTATTGTTGAAAGGCGATACCAGCAAAGATTTGCGTTTGCAAGCGGGCGACGCCGTGTTTGTGCCCCCTGTCGGGCCTACCGTCAGTGTCCTCGGCGAGGTGCGACGCCCGGCGATTTATGAATTAAAAGGCGATAATAATATCGCTGCGGTCATCGACACCGCCGGCGGCCTGACACCCATTGCCAATGCCAGCGGCGTACAAATCGAACGCATAGACAGCACGCGCGTGAAATCGACGACGGATATAGATTTCAATAATACGCTACAACGTACCGCCAAATTACAATCGGGCGACGTGATACGCGTGTATAAAGTATCGACGACCTTGGAAAATGCGGTGGTGTTGACCGGTCATGTGCAACGCCCCGGAAAATATGCATGGCAGGAAGGGATACGCATTAGCGATATTATAAGTACATTAAACGATCTCAAACGCGATGCGGATCCCAGTGTGGTGTTTATAAAACGCGTCAATAATGTCAATCAAGAAATAGAGCGCGTGGTGCAAGTAGATCTAAGCGCCATATGGCGGCAACCCAAAGGGGCGACGGATCTGGTATTGCGGCCGTTGGATGAGCTATTTGTATTGGCGAATAATGACGAGCGTTCCATCGTCCTGGAGCCCTTGTTGGAGCGCTTAAAGCACGAAACCGCGCAAAACAAACTTGCCAAGATCGTCAGAATCGGCGGTGACGTGCATTCACCGGGCGAATATCCGTTGGTGGAAGGAATGAAAATCAGCGGCTTAGTGCGGGCGGCAGGCCGACTGAAAGAATCCGCCTATGATGTGACGGGAGAAATCACGCGCTTGGAAAGTGTCGAGGGTCAGCGTCGCGATGTGCGGCATGTGGCGATCGACTTGAGCGCAGTCTTGCAAGGCAGCGCCAAGGCGGATACTGAGCTAAAACCCTACGACTTTTTAGTTATTAAGCGCTTGCCGTTGTGGTCGAAAGAACAGCAAGTGGAAATCAAAGGCGAGGTGCTGTTTCCAGGAAAATATCCGATACGGCGTGGTGAGCGCATGTCGAATCTAATCGTGCGCGCGGGTGGATTGACTAACGAGGCCTATTTGGAAGGCGCGGTCTTTATGCGCGACGAACTGCAAAAACGCGAACAGCAGCGCTTTAACGAAATGGCGGCGTTTTTAGAATTACAGGTGTCTAAACTCGCGGTGCAATTCAGTGGCGAGCCTAATCAAAGCCGTTCGGCCGATTCGGTTTCGATGGCGCAACAACTGGCGCAACAGTTGCGCAACACGCGCGCGGCGGGTCGCGTGGTCATAGATTTGCCTGCGGTGTTAAAAAATCCGGGCGATCATGATTTAGACATCGTGCTCAAAAATGGCGATACGTTATTTCTCCCTGGCAAGATGCAAGAGGTTTCGGTGATGGGCGAGGTATTTTTTGCGACCTCGCACTTATACAAAGAAAATTTGTCGCATGACGATTATATCGGTATGAGCGGCGGTGTTACGCAATTGGCGGATGCCTCGCGTACCTATATCGTGCGCGCCAATGGTGCGGTCATTGCCGGTAAAAAGGGTTGGTTTAGTTTTGGCGCTAATATTGCGCCTGGAGACACCATTATCGTCCCGTTGGAGCCGGACAGAGTGCGGCCTATGACCTTGGTCACGGGTGTGTCGCAAATCTTGTATCAACTCGGCGTGGCGGCGGCGGCGTGGAAGACCGTCGGCTTGTTTTAGGATGAGAATATGAAAACTAAACCTACCGAACAGGCTGTCTTGCCCGCTGGTCCCGTGTATTATTTGCAACAGGGTGAGCCGCCGCCGCAAGAGGACGACGAAATAAATTTATTGGATTTGTGGCGCGTGCTGGTCGATGCGAAGTGGTTGATCGCGGCGTTGACCCTGATCTCAAGCGCCGTTGCGGTGTATATGGCATTGACCACGCCGGCGGTGTTTCGCGCCGATGCGATATTGGCGCCCGCCGACCAAGATCCCAAAGGCGGCATGATGTCATCTTTGGCCGGACAGTTCGGCGGTTTGGCGTCTTTGGCGGGCCTAGATCTCGGCAGAGGCGGTGCCAACAAATCTGAAGAAATTATCGCGGTGGCAACTTCCAGACAATTCACTGAGGCCTATATCAAGGAAAAAAATTTGCTGCCGGTGTTGTTTGGTGAACGCTGGAATAAAGCCAGCGGACAATGGATAGGCGAAAAACCTCCTACAATGAATGACGCCTACGAACTATTCAATAAAAGCATACGCAAAATCGTTACTGACAAAAAGACCGGGTTGACGACACTGAGTATAGAATGGACCGACCCCAAACTCGCCGCCGAATGGGCCAACGAATTGGTGGTGCGCATCAACGCCAATCAGAAACAAGAGGCCATACGCGAGGCCAAGCAAAGTATTGCCTATTTAGAACGTCAATTAAATGAGACCAGTAATGTCGAAATGCGTCAAATCATTTATCGGGTGATTGAAACGCAGACACAACGCATTATGTTGGCCAATGTGCGTGACCAATTCGCCTTCAAGGTGATAGACCCCGCAGTCGTGCCGGAACGCAAGATCAAACCCAAGCGCGCGTTGATGGGCGTATTGGGCTTCACGATCGGTGTGATGTTAGGCATATTTGCGGCGTTTTTCCGCGCGTTTTTGCATAAACAACGTGCGTTGGCGGAGGCGAGATGAGCGTGGAGTTGGTGCCGGTAATACTCTCGGGTGGCGCGGGGACCCGTTTATGGCCGGCGTCGCGCGAGCAGCATCCTAAACAATTATTGGCGATGCTGGGCGATCGTACTATGATCCAACAAACTGCCATGCGGTTGGATGGCTTGGCACAACAACTTGGCGGGGTGAGCTTGCGCGCGCCGCTCGTAATTTGCAACGAGGCGCATCGTTTTATCGTTGCCGAGCAATTGCGCCAGGCGCATATCAAACCCGAACGTATCGTGCTCGAACCGGTCGGGCGCAATACCGCGCCCGCAATGACCGTGGCCGCGCAATTGTCCTGTGTTGAGGGACGCGATCCGTTGTTATTGATTATGCCCGCCGATCATGTCATCGAAGACGAGAAAAAATTTCATGGTGCGATAGCGGCGGCATGTGCGTTGGCGCAGCAATCTTTTATCGTCACTTTTGGCGTGGTGCCGCATCGTGCCGAGACCGGCTACGGATACATTAAAAAGGCGCGCACGTTAGACACGCACAGCGGCGCGGCGGAGGTCGCCTCTTTTGTCGAAAAACCCGATGTCGCCACGGCGCAATTGTATGTCGGTTCCGGGGATTATTTATGGAACAGCGGTATGTTTTTATGTCGCGCCTCGGTGTGGTTACAAGCCGCTAACATGTTTCGTCATGACATCGCAGAGGCCTGCGCGCAAGCAATTGCAGACGGCCGCGCGGATATGGATTTTTTTCGGTTGGCGCATAATGCGTTTGAGGCCTGCCCGATGGATTCAATAGACTACGCGGTGATGGAACCCTTGACGCGTCCGCATGCGGGTGCGGTGCAGGCCGGTGTCGTGCCCTTGGATGCCGGTTGGTCGGATGTCGGTTCTTGGGACAGTCTGTGGGAAGTGCATGACAAAGATGCACAGGGTAATGCAATGCGTGGAGATGTGCGCGCGTTGGATTGCCGTAACAGTTTGATGATCGCCGAACATCGTTATGTCGCGGCGATAGGTCTAGAAAATATTGTGGTTGTGGAGACCGCCGATGCGGTGTTGGTAGCGCATAGAGAGAGGGCGCAGGATGTTAAGGCCATCGTCGCCGGGCTAAAAAAAGAACAGCGTACCGAGGCCTTGACCCACCGCAAGGTGTATCGTCCGTGGGGTGCCTACGAGGGTATCGACCTCGGCAATCGATTTCAAGTAAAACGCATCACGGTCAATCCCGGTGCGAGTTTGTCGTTGCAAATGCATCATCATCGTGCCGAGCATTGGATCGTCGTGCATGGCACGGCGCGCGTGACGCGTGGCGATGAAGAATTTTTCTTGACCGAAAATCAATCCACCTACATTCCGCTGGGCGTGGTGCATCGTTTGGCTAATCCAGGCACTATCCCGCTGGAAATCATAGAAGTCCAATCCGGGGCCTATTTGGGTGAGGACGACATCGTGCGTTTTCAGGACAATTACGGCCGAAGGTCGGTAGATGGAGCATGACAATTGTATATATTACAATAGGTTAATGCTGTTTTGCAAGTAATTTATGCGCCAGGCCAAGGGCGTCCAAGGAATGCAATAGATGACGCCGCTGGCCGAATAGAGTATCCTTGCCCGCGCTGGGTGTGTACCGCCATTCAGAGGCCAAATGCGGCCCTTGGCAGGAGTAGTAAGACGTGACCGATTTACAACATATACGCAATTTTTCCATCATCGCACACATCGATCACGGGAAATCCACTCTAGCGGATCGCCTGATCGAAATATGCGGTGGTTTAACGGCGCGTGAAATGGAAGCGCAAGTGCTCGATTCCATGGATATCGAACGCGAACGCGGCATTACCATCAAGGCGCAAAGCGTGACGTTAAACTACACCGCGCGCAATGGTGAAGTGTATCAACTTAATTTCATCGATACGCCGGGTCATGTGGATTTTTCCTATGAAGTTTCGCGCTCATTGGCGGCGTGCGAAGGCGCATTGTTAGTCGTGGATGCCTCGCAGGGCGTTGAAGCGCAGAGCGTCGCCAACTGTTATACCGCATTAGAGCAAGGACTGGAAGTCTTGCCGGTCTTGAATAAAATCGATTTGCCCTCCGCCGACCCCGATCGAGTCGTCAAAGAAATTGAAGAAATTATCGGTGTAGACGCCCATGATGCCGTGCAGGTGAGCGCGAAAACAGGCGTCAACGTGCTGGATCTGTTGGAAGAAATTACCAAAAAAATACCGTGTCCTAAGGGTGATGCGCAGGCGCCGTTGCAGGCCTTGATTATAGATTCATGGTTCGATAATTATTTAGGCGTGGTGTCATTAGTACGCATCATGAACGGCAGTTTGTCGCCTAAACAAAAAATCAAGGTCATGTCCACCGGACGTACCTACGGTGTAGACAAAGTAGGAGTATTCACGCCTAAGCGCCAGGAAACCGCAATACTCAGCGCCGGTGAAGTGGGTTATGTCGTGTCGGGAATTAAAGAAGTCAACGGCGCGCCGGTGGGCGACACCTTGACGCTGGCCGATCGTCCGGCGGCGGCGGCCTTGCCCGGTTTTAAGCCGATACAGCCACGCGTATTTGCCGGCATCTTTCCGGTCAATGCCGAACAATACGAAGATTTACGCGATGCCTTGGCGAAATTGCGGCTGAATGACGCGGCGTTATTCTATGAACCCGAGAATTCGCAGGCGTTGGGATTGGGTTTTCGTTGCGGGTTTTTAGGTACGTTGCACATGGAAATCGTGCAGGAACGCTTAGAACGCGAATACGATCTTGATCTCGTGACTTCTGCGCCCACCGTTATCTATGAAGTGCTTACTAAAGGCGGCGAGGTGTTAAAAGTAGACAACCCCGCCGCGCTGCCGGACATGAGCAAGATTGATGAAATCCGCGAACCCATTATTTCGGCGAATATCATTACGCCGCAAGAGCATCTTGGGAATGTGATGAGCCTGTGTATAGAAAAACGCGGCTCCCAGAAAAAAATGCTTTATGCGGGGAACCAGGTGACGTTGAATTATGAGTTGCCCATGAGCGAAGTCGTATTGGATTTTTTTGATCGGTTGAAGTCCGTGAGTCGCGGTTACGCCTCCATGGATTATAGTTTTCTGCGCTTTCAAGCGGCGGAAGTCGTGAAGCTGGATGTGTTGATCAATAACGAAAAAGTCGATGCGCTGTCCTTGATTGTACACAAAGATCAAGCGTATCAACGGGGTCGTGAATTAGTCGAAAAATTACAAGAGTTGATCCCGAGGCAAATGTATGAGGTCGCCATACAGGCCGCGATAGGCGCGCATGTCGTCGCGCGTTCAACGGTTAAGGCCTTGCGCAAAAACGTCTTGGCCAAATGTTATGGCGGCGATGCGACGCGCAAGCGCAAGTTGTTGGAAAAACAAAAAGCGGGAAAAAAACGCATGAAGCAAGTCGGCACCGTGGAAATTCCGCAAGAGGCTTTTTTAGCGGTATTGCAAATGAGTAAAAAACAGTAACACTGACACTGAGGCGGCAATGAATTTTGATTTTGCAACGATATTGGCCATCGCGACCGCGATCACTGGGTTGATCTGGGCGTTTGATGCGTGGAGGCTGGCGCCAAAACGGCGTGCAGCGACGGAGACGTTAACTTCCCGCAGCGGCGAACCCGTGAATGAGGATCACCTCCGGGCCGCGCAAAAAGAACCTGTGATTGTCGAGTATGCCAAGTCTTTTTTTCCAGTGATATTGGCGGTTTTGTTATTGCGCGGCTTTCTGGTGGAACCTTTTCGCATTCCGTCCGGCTCGATGATACCGACGCTGTTGGTCGGCGATTTTATCTTGGTGAATAAATATGCGTATGGTTTGCGCTTGCCTGTGACCAATACTAAAATATTTGAATTAGGCGCGCCGCAACGTGGCGATGTGGTGGTGTTTCGTTACCCGCTGGATCCATCCATAGATTATATCAAGCGCGTTATCGGATTGCCTGGCGACCTCATCGAATATCGCGATAAAACTATATTTGTTAACGGGAACCCGGTCAAGTATGACCGCATAGGCCAATATCACAGCGAAGCCAGCGGTTTGCCGCTGCCCCAGATCGATGAATATATGGAACATCTTGACAATGTAGATCACCGTATTTTACTCGATGCAAATCGCTCCGGTTTAGAGGTGCGGTTCCGCGTACCGGAAGGGCGTTATTTTATGATGGGTGACAATCGCGACAACAGCAATGACAGTCGCTTTTGGGGGACGGTACCGGAACAAAATCTTGTCGGTCGCGCCTTTATGGTGTGGATGCATTGGGACATGGGCAAGGATGGAATTTTATGGCGTCGTATCGGCAATACTATACATTAAAACACGCGCAACACGGGTTGACGCTGTTGGGGTTGATCGCCACATTGGCGATATTCAGCGTTATTTTGCTCTTTGCAATGAAATTATTTCCGATATATTTTGAAAGCTACGAAGTGACTAAGACCTTGGAGTCATTGCATTCGGATACCAAGCTTAATCTTCGGTCCGCGCCGGAGCTGTTGGCGGTCTTACAGAAAAGACTGAACATCAACGACGTATCCCATGTGGGTAAAGATCAGATTACGATTAAGTATACGGAACGGAGTGCGACCGTACGGGTGATATACGAAGTGCGTAAACATTTTTTTGGGAATATAGATTTTGTCGCCTCATTCGACAAGCAAACCGTAATACCGTTGTAACGTGACGCTCAACAACTTACAAAAGGCCTTAGGTTATCGATTCCAACAGGCCGACGCGTTGGAACTGGCCCTAACCCATCGCAGCTCTTCCAGCTATCATAACGAGCGCTTGGAATTTCTAGGCGATAGCGTTTTGAATTTTGTGATCACAGACGCGCTTTATGAACAATTTGCGACGGCCACGGAGGGCGAGCTCAGTCGCTTGCGCGCGCGCTTGGTGAAGCGTGAAACCTTGGCCGAATTGGCGCGGACGTTGGAACTTGGCGACTTGATGCGTTTAGGCGGCGGTGAACTCAAAAGCGGCGGCTTTAGGCGCGACTCGATATTGGCGGACGGCATGGAGGCGTTACTCGGGGCGATTTATAAAGACGGTGGCATCGATGCGGTGCGGCCGGTCATTAAAGCGCTCTACGCGCAGCGTTTAGCGCAAATCGACCTCACTCAGCCGATGAAGGATCCCAAGACGCTGGTGCAGGAATATTTGCAAGCCCGAGGGCATAGCGTGCCCGAATACACCGTCGTTGAAGTGAAAGGTGAAGTGCATGATCAACATTTTACCGTCGAGTGTCACATTGTTGCATTGGATATTAAAACATTAGGATTAGGTACTAGCCGTCGCCGTGCGGAACAACATGCTGCCGAACAGG
>CAKKRP010000067.1:33420-45378 GCA_919902765.1 Gammaproteobacteria bacterium
CACTACTAAAGGTATAATTATGCGTTGCGGATATGTGGCCATTGCAGGGCGCCCAAATGTCGGAAAATCGACACTGCTAAATCGAATTTTAGGCCAGAAATTGAGTATCACCTCGCGTCGTCCACAGACGACACGGCATCGCATACTGGGCGTAAAAACTTCCACCGACACGCAGACTATTTATATCGATACGCCGGGCTTGCATAAAAAAGGCGGACGAGAATTGAATCGCTTTATGAATCGCGAGGCCTTGCATAGTTTCGAGGACGTAGACTTAGTATTGTTTGTGGTTGACGCGCAAGCGTGGCGTAATGACGACGATTGGATACTGGAAAAGCTTAAAGCGGTGGATGTCCCGGTAGTATTGGTCTTGAACAAAGTGGATGAAGTTAAAAACAAAGAAGAGTTGTTGCCGCGTCTTGCAGAGTGGTCGGCCAAGCATAATTTTTCCACGCTGGTCCCGATCTCCGCCAAAGGCGGGAAAGGCGTAGATCAACTGGAAAACGTCGTCGCGCAGCATTTACCGGAAGGTGAGTTTGCATTTCCACCCGCGCAATTGACGGATCGTAGCGAGCGTTTTTTGGCGGCGGAGCTGGTGCGCGAAAAGGCCATGCGCTTGCTGGGTCAGGAAGTGCCCTATCAACTCACTGTCGAAATAGACACCTTCAAGGAACAAAAGAAAATTGTACACATCGGCGCTACGATTTGGGTGGAGCGCGACACACAGAAGGCCATCGTGATAGGCAAGGGCGGAGAAGTGTTGAAAAAAATCGGCACGCAGGCGCGTGTGGACATGGAGAAATTATTCGGCCGGCAGGTGTTTCTTGAAATGCACGTGCGTGTCAAAGAGGGATGGTCTGATGATGCGCGATTGCTAAAAAAAATGGGTTATGACCAACCCGACTCATAACCGCGTCGCGCTGCAACCGGCCTATATATTGCACACCCGGCCCTACCGCGACTCCAGTTGCATTGCCGATGTGTTGACTCAAGATTATGGACGTATGGCATTATTGGTGCGTGGTGCGCGCGGCAAACGTAACGCTGCATTCAAAGGGGGCTTGCAACCCTTCACGCCATTACTGATCTCGTGGATAGGCAAAGGGGAATTGCCGATGCTAACAGAATTAGAAGCCGTCGGCTTGCCCGTTGTGTTGAGCGCGGCACGCGTCATAGAAGGCATTTACCTGAACGAATTATTAACCCGTTTGCTGGAACGCGGCGAATCAATGGCGGGTATATATCACAATTATCATAGTGCCCTGCAAGGCTTGGCCCATGAACCGGCTACTGAGCGTATATTGCGCCTATTTGAAAAAGAATTGTTGCAAGAATTGGGGTATGGCGTAATATTGGACGTGGAGGGCGGCGGCGCGCCCATACAATCAGAACTATGGTATCGTTATGAGATCGAAAATGGACCTCGGCAGGTCGCGGCACCACCCACTAAGGATGCGATATTAGGGGCAAGTTTGTTGTCGTTTGCGAGACGAGAGTTGGCGGATGCGCAAAGTCTGCGTGACGCAAAAAAATTAATGCGCAGGTTAATGGCGCCTCATCTCGGGCTGCGGCCTTTGCATAGCCGGCAACTGGCGCGGGCCTTAATGGAGCTAAAAAAAGATTTAGTAGTATAAATGTCAAATAGCGCCCGTCTCATGTGCGTTAGTCGGGTGGTTAGGTAGTTTGGAAGTTCTGGAAATTTTTACGTTTGTTTATTTTATGATTAATTTAAAAGGAGCGCGCGATGCGAACGATAGGGTGGAAATTAAGTGTTATAGGCCTGTTGAGCGGCCTGTTGCTGGCATGTGGCGGTAAAACGACCGTCGAAAGCGATCTTGGTATAAAAGGTGCTCCGGATTGGGTCAATGAAGGCACCAACATCCTCAACGATAAAGGCGGGCGTTTAGTGCATGGAGTGGGGTCCGCGCCGCAAATGGGGGATCAATCTTTGCAAGTTTCCACCGCCGACGATAGGGCGCGCGCCGAAGTGGCGCGGGTGTTAAGTTCTTATATGAACGTCGTGTCCAAAGACTACATCGCGAGCGTACAGGGTGCTACCGGATCGGGCGCGACCGAGCAAAGTGTATCGCGCGATATTTCCAATATCACAAAGCTGAATCTTGCGGGCGCGCGCATCATCGGTCACTGGCGCGATAAGAAAGTAGGCACTGTCTATGCGTTAGCCGAGCTCGATATGAAGCAGGTGCAAGAGACCGTGAATAAGGTGGAAGACATGAACAAGGGTTTCAAAGAGTTTTTTCAAGCCAAGGGCGACAACATTTTCGATGGCATGCCTAAAGGGGGTAAGTAAAGATGTTTGCATTGCGTAACAGTACGACGTGGATAGTTTTGGCGATGGCCTTAACGATGTCGGCGTGTGCCACCAAGGTAGCACGCATGGATGTCAATGAAGTCAAAGACCTCACAGGTAATTGGAACGACACGGATTCGCGTTTAGTGTCGGAAGAAATGATACGCGACGTGTTGTCGCGGCCCTGGGTTGGGGAATTCACGCGCGGGCACAGCAAGCCGCCTGCTGTCATTGTAGGTGAAATTCGCAATATGTCGCATGAGCATATCAATGTCGTGACCTTTGTCAGCGACATGGAACGCGAGCTGATCAACTCGGGCCGAGTTGATTTCGTCGCCTCCAAAACCGAACGCCAAGACATCCGTGAAGAGCGCAAAGATCAAGATCTTAACGCCTCAGAGGCTTCGCGCAAGGCGGCGGGGCAGGAGCAAGGCGCAGACTATATGCTGAAGGGTACTATTAGCACCATTCTGGATACCGAAGGCAAAAAACAGGTGCGCTTTTATCAAATTGATTTGACGTTGATCAGTCTGGCTGACAATCGCAAGGCGTGGGTGGGCACAAAGAAAATCAAGAAGTTTGTAGAAGGCTCCAGCGTGCGCTCATAAAACACGGGGGAGGGAGGAAAAACGCATGCATAAAAAAACGCGCCCGTATCGCGCGGGAGTGGTCGTTGCAGGTCTGTTACTCGTTTGGGTGGCGAGCGGTTGCGCCACCTATTCCGGCGGCATGCGTAAAGTCGAATCACGCTTAGCGGCAAACGACTATGCCGGCGCGTTAAAAGAGTTGGAAGATCAAAAACCGGCGGATCGGGATCAGGTGCTCTATCGCTATAATCGCGGCATCATACAGCGCATGAAGGGGGATTTAAAGGCCAGTTCGGAGTCCTTTGAATCTACCAAGGCGCTGAGCGAAAAATTAGATGCGGTCAGCGTTAGCGAACAAGCGGGCGCGGTCACGGTGAATGATTCTATGCGCGCTTATGTCGGCGAACCCCATGAACGGTTGTTGATGCAAGTGTATACCATGCTCAACTATATGGAGTCCGGCGATTTCGACGGCGCGCGAGTTGAAGCCCTACAGACGGATACCCTGCAACAACGCTTGTTTTCCGGCGAAACGGAAGAACCCTTTTCGCGGTATTTAACGGGCATTGTTTATGAATCCTTGGGTGAATATGACGATGCGCTGATCGCCTACAGAAAATCCTATCAATCCTATAAGCAAGGATTCAAAAAACAGCCTTTACCGATACCTTTTTCACTCAAAGAAGATTTGTTGAGGTTTACCGACTTTCGCGGCATGACGGATGAGTCTAAAGAATTTCAAGAACAATTTAAGATTAACGACTGGGTAAAAATGGATGCCACGCGCGATAAAGGCGAGTTAATCCTGGTCTACAATTACGGGCTCGCGCCGTTGATGATGGAACATTCGACCTTTATCAAAGTCGCAGAGCGGGGGGGGAATATACGTATTTCGCTGCCTTATTATCCTGATCGCGGTAATTTGAGTATGCCGCGCGCGCGCATGGTAGTGGGCGATCAAGTGCGGGCCATTGATGTGGTCGCCGACGTGGATGCGATAGCGCGACGTATGTTAGACGAAAAATTGCCAGGGGTGTTGGCGCGCACTACGGCGCGGGCGATCGTAAAAACTAAAGTATCCAACGAAATTCAGAAGCAAAACGGCGCGTTAGGCTTGCTTGCAAATGTCGCGGGTATGGTGAGCGAAGTGGCGGATACGCGCAGTTGGAGCACCCTGCCGTCGTTTATCGGCGTGACGCGTATGTATCTTGCGCCTGGGACATATGATATTCACGTGCAATTGGTCGATGCCGGCGGCGCTCAACTCCCCGAAAAAATTTTGACCGGCGTGGAGATAAAAAAGGGCAAAAAGAAGGTGCAATCTGTGCATTGGGTCACTGCGCGTCCGGTTTATGCGCGCCGACATTGAGAGGGATACTGAAATGAGTGGAACGAAGCAGGTAAAAATTATTTTGCGATTAAGCGTGTTAGTGTTGGCAACGGCGTGCAGCACCGGCGGCGGTACGCGAAAAAACGCCCCGGATTGGGTGAATGGCGTGAGCAGCCGTTATTCCAACAGCCTATATCTCATAGGTCGCGGAGAATCCGCAACCTTGGATGACGCGAAAGATCGCGCGCGCGCCGACTTGACCAAATCCATAGAGGTCGTGGTATCGGAACAAACGCGCGATGTACAAAGTTTTACGCGCGAATCTAAAGACGGCAAAGTCCAGGAGGCTTCGCAACTGGACGTGACCCGCGCGGTGCAAACACGTACCGATAAGGTAGTTCGCGGCATAGAAATCGGCGATGTATGGAACGATGAAAAAGCCCATCGATTTTACGCCTTGGCGGTGTTGAATCGGCATCAGGTGGGTAGCGCGCTACGTCAAACCATAGATCAATTGGACGCAGAGACACAGGCCTTGGTCGGTAAATCATCCCAAGAGTCCGCCTTGTTGCGTAAATTGGCGCTGGCCAAAGCGGCTTTGGAGGCGCAACTCACGCGCGAAGGATTACAGCGCACGTTGCAGGTGATAGACACCACCGGTCAGGGTATAGAGCCGAAATATAATATCGGGCGCATGCGTGCGGATACGCGTGAGTTGGCCGGACGTATTCGTATGGAGACCAAGGCGACCGGTAATTTAGTGGATAAACTCGCGCCCTTGGTTAAAGGTGCCGTCGGTGAGGCCGGGTTTGTGGTCGATGCGACACCCGCCGAATATGTGTTGACCGCCGATTTGCAGTTGGATGAACCGGGCTTGCGCGAAGGGTGGTATTGGACTAAGGGTAGCCTAAATATCACGGTGGCCGACGCCGCCGGGCATGCCGTGGGTGCAAAACGTTGGGAAATCAAGGCCTCCGCGCAAACCCAAGACATGGCGCAACGCCGTGCGCTAGACCAATTACATGGCATTATGACGCGGCAATTGCGCGAGACCGTGATTGGATTTGCGGGGCCTTGAAGTCGATAGCCGGGTTCTGGATAGGCGATGTTGGTATTACGAACAAGTGTTTAAAAATAATGTATAATGCGGTTTTTGGTGAGCAGGCAAGTGCAAGGATGCACGCGCGAGCTCAGGGATGTGCGAAGGTAGGGCAACGCATAGCGCAACTGCCAAGTAGGGGGAGTTAAGATGGTGCCGAGGAGAGGACTTGAACCTCCACGAAGTTGCCCCCACTAGTACCTGAAACTAGCGCGTCTACCAGTTCCGCCACCTCGGCATACCTGGACCCACCATTGACATCAGCAAGCCCGACTACGAGCGCGCAATTTACCGGGAGACAAACCGTTTGTCAACGCAAAATATTCGTTTTAAGCAAGACCCGCAAGCCGAAATAGAAGCCCAAAAATACGAACGCCCCATACCGAGTCGCGATTATATCCTGCAATTGCTGCGTGATCGCGGTGAACCCGTGGGTTTTGAGGCGGTGGCGGTCGCCTACCAGCTTGAGGATGAACAAGATCTAGAGGCCCTGCGGCGGCGTCTCAAGGCGATGTTGCGCGATGGCCAGTTAATGCAAAACCGGCGCGGCGATTTCGCGGTGGTCGATAAAATGGACCTGATCCGTGGGCGCGTGATAGGTCACCCCGACGGGTTTGGGTTCCTGGTGCCCGACGATGGGAGTAGCGATTTATTTATCACGCCCAAGCGCATGCGCGGCTTGTTGCACGGCGACAGGGTGTTGGTGCGTGAGGCCGGCCTAGATCAGCGCGGGCGGCGCGAAGCCGCCCCTGTGGAAGTCCTGGAGCGCGCCAATACGCATATCGTAGGGCGTTTGCATTTGGAGCATGGTATTTGTTTTGTCGTGCCGAGCAACAAACATCTGAACCAACAAATTCTAGTCGCCGCTGAAGATCGCGGCGCGGCCTTAGAAGGCCAAATTGTGGTGGTCGAGTTGATAGAGCAACCAACTTGGCGCTCGCAACCGATAGGCAAGGTCAGCGAAGTGCTGGGCGAAGACATGGCCCCCGGCATGGAAATCGACATTGCCCTGCGCTCATATGAAATTCCCACCGAATGGCCCCGCGCGGTACAGGAACAAATCGCGTCGCTGGGACGCGAAGTGCCCGAAGCGGCCAAACAGGGGCGCGAAGATATACGCCAATTGCCCTTGGTCACCATCGACGGCGAGGACGCGCGTGACTTCGACGACGCAGTGTATTGCGCGCCGCAAGGTCGAGGCTGGCGCTTATTAGTCGCCATTGCCGACGTGTCGCACTATGTATTGCCAGATACGCCGTTAGATGAAGAGGCGACAAAACGCGGTAATTCCGTGTATTTTCCGGGGCGTGTAATCCCCATGCTGCCGGAAATATTATCCAATGGCTTGTGTTCGATTAACCCGCAAGTCGATCGCCTGTGCATGGTCTGCGATATGGAAATCAGCGCTAGCGGCGTGGTAAAAGATTTTCGCTTTTTTGAAGGCGTCATGCGTTCCGCAGCGCGTTTAACTTATAACGAAGTCGCGGCCATGGTGGTTGAACGCACAGCGGCCGTCATCAAACAATATGCGGAAGTCTACCCGCATTTAGAAAATCTACATGAGTTATACAAAGCCCTGCGTACGCAGCGCGAAAAACGCGGCGCTATCGATTTTGAAACGGTGGAAACGCGCATTATTTTCGGTGATCAACGTAAAATCCGCGAAATAGTGCCGGTGGTGCGCAATGACGCGCACAAGTTGATCGAAGAAATGATGATCGCGGCCAATGTCGCGGCGGCGGAATATCTCCAAAAAAACAAAATACCGGCGCTATATCGTGTACATTCAGGCCCTACGGAAGAAAAACTCACCGGTTTGCGCGCGTTTTTAGGTGAATTCGGGCTGAAACTCGGCGGCGGGGAAGACCCAGAACCGCGTCATTATTCTAAAGTGTTGGATGAAATCAAGGATAAACCTGAGGCCGAATTGATCCAAACGGTGTTGTTGCGCAGTTTGTCGCAGGCGGTATATACGCCCGAAAACGACGGACATTTCGGTCTCGCCTTCGATGCCTACACGCATTTTACCTCGCCCATACGCCGCTATCCCGATTTGGTAGTGCATAGAGCATTGCGCGCCTTGGTGCGTCGTGAACGTAAGAATTATATATTCAGCGACAACGATATGCAGCTCGTAGGCGAGCATTGTTCAATGACCGAGCGGCGTGCGGATGATGCGACACGCGACGCGATGGATTGGCTGAAATGCGAATACATGCGCAGCGAGGTCGGTGAAGAATACGAAGGACGCATTACCGGGGTCACCAATTTCGGCATCTTTGTCATGCTCAAAGACGTGTATGTCGAAGGCTTGGTGCATATTACGGGCTTAGGAAAAGATTATTTTCATTTTGAACAAACCAAACACCGTTTGATGGGTGAGCGTACGGGGCGTATATTTCGCCTGTTTGACACCGTGCGCGTGCGCGTGGTGAGGGTCAATCTAGAAGACAAAAAAATCGACTTTGAACTGGCCGGTGAGCCGGAGGCCGCAGTGAAAACCAAAACCAAGGTCGATGGTGAAAAACGCGAGGGCGGGGCGGCACGGCGTGGCAAACGCCGTAAAAGGCGGTAGACATGGAAAATCTTGTATACGGCCCGCATAGCGTCGAAGTTTTATTGCGCGAACGACCGGCGAATATCGCGGAAATGTGGGTGTTGGAGGGTGCCGCCGCGCGCATCCAAACATTGGCGCAACATGCGCGTGGTGCGAAAATTAAAGTGCGCGCGGTGTCGCGCCAGGAACTCGATGACCTGGCGCAGGGCGGGCGGCATCAGGGCATTGTGGCACGCTTGACGCAGGGTGCCAGCGTGTGCAACGAAGACGCCTTGGATGAATTGTTGGAGCGTGTCGCCGACCCCTTTTTGCTCGTCCTGGATGGCGTTCAAGATCCGCACAATTTAGGTGCCTGTCTACGTACCGCCGACGCAGCGGGTGTACATGCGGTCATTGTGCCCAAAGATCGCGCGGTGGGTTTGACGCCCACCGTACGCAAGGTGGCCAGCGGTGCCGCTGAGACCGTATTGTTAATTCAAGTGACAAATCTTGCGCGCACCTTGCGACATCTTAAAGATCGTAATGTGTGGATTTTCGGCACGGCCGACGAGGCCGGCGAATCGATATACCAAGTGCCGCTCACCGGCGCGTTGGCTATCGTGATGGGCGCTGAAGGAGATGGTTTGCGACGCTTAACGGCCGAGCACTGTGATCGCCTAATGAAAATCCCAATGGCAGGGGTGGTTGAAAGTTTAAACGTTTCAGTCGCGGCGGGTGTATGCCTGTTCGAGGCGGTGCGTCAAAGGGCCAGGCACACATAACGTGCGCGTAGAACCTGGATTGTTCAATGCAGACTTCCCCCGACACCATTCAACATAGCATCGCATATCAACGCGAAGCGTTAATTTATCGCCTCGCCAAGCCCATGGAGAAACTCGCCGATGCCTGTCGCAAGGTGTGGGGAGATAGAGAAAAACTAGATAATGTTTTACGCAAACGCTTGCGTAAACTACCGAATTGCAAATATCTCTACGCCCTGAATGCAGATAAAATACAAATCAGCGATAACGTCAGTCACGCAGGAATATTGGTGGCGGATTTCGGACGTGAGCGTGCATCCAGACCCTATATGCTGAACGTTAGCGCGCAAACTCATTTTGTGTTGTCACAAACGTATATCAGTTTACGCGCCAAACGGCCTTCCATTACCGCAATCCAAACCGTCAATAGCGGGGATGGGGTGCATTTGGGATATATTGGTGCGGATTTCGATGTGCGTGACCTGCCGTTGTCCGGTGAAGTCTTTGTCGAGCCGCGCGTGTGGCGGCAGGTAAAAGGCGACCCTTCGATAAGGGGCGGCGTGTTTTATCAAACGCGTATTGAAAGTGAATTAGATCGAAATATCAATACGGCGTTAGGTGTCATAGAAGAAATCATGTCTGCCCATGGCGTGTACCATGTGATGCTGCATTTCTCTAGCAATAGAGCCGTTATTTGGCATTGCGATGACCCGTTTCGTTACCACCTTTTGGACGTTGAATCGTTGATTGATCTGAATACCTGTCTGGCATTTCCTCGGCGCAAATATCCAGAGAATGCGGTGACACCGCGCGAAAAAATCCCGGCGATATTGGATGGATTTAGGCAGCTACGATTTATGGATGATACCTTGTATTTGCGCACGGGTACGTTGAATATATTTAACGGGATAGTCGGTTTAACTTTTTCTTGTGACGGGTCGCATTATTTGTCTTACGAAGAATTCTTAGACAAAGAACACGCGTTTTGGATGACCAGTCTGGTCCCAACATAAAAAATTATTTCGCAAAGCGTGAATTGGATATGACAATATTGTCTACGTGTTGCAATTTGGTGGTCTGTCTGACTTGTTGAATCTGTATTTCTCCGACAATGTGCGGGAATCGTGCCGCAATTTTCACAAATAAATCTCCCCACCACGTAGGCGGTTTCACGGTGCTGTGCGCGTTTTCGCCGTTGGGCAACTTTTTCACTGCCGGATAACATGCGGCATTTACAAACAAAAACTTTTTCGCGTAAATAAACAATGTTTCTATGATCCAGGGGAGGTCTTGCTCCGGACAGTGTTCCAAGACATCGGTACAAATTACACCATCAAATTGCCCGGTAGGCTTTTGGCTGTAAGGGAGATAGGCCGGGTCATAGCAATGTATACTGGTTACTCCCCAAAATTGTTGCACGCTAGGCCAGTGGCTACCGTCCGGCGCATCGTAGGCAACTGTATATTGGTGTCCTTTTCCGCATCCATAGTCGAGCAAGGTTTGTGCGTTGGTCTCGGCCACGAGTTGCGCGATGCGTGGCGCTTGCGGCAGCAATGCAATGCCAGGAAACATCTTGGCCCCCGGCAAGCCTTGTGCCGGATCTCCCTCGTGATGTAATTTTCGATATTGTTCAATGAGTTCTATATAGCGAGCGCTAGGTTCGGGCATGCGAGACTACACCAAAAAATTCTGAGATAATGTAAAGATGCGGTTTTTATGCCAGCGCCAAACCAGAGAGAATGTTGTGGAAATAACCGTTTATCGTGATACACCCATCGCGCGGGAGCACCGGAAATTGCCGGCTTCAGTATACAATCTAGCCCACAATTTACAGGCGCGCAGCGCATCGGGAGTGGTTTATGTGCCCATACGCAGTATGCAAATGTTGGCCATTTTGGATCATGAAGAGTGCGTATTTTTGGACATAAATTATAAGAGCTGGGTAGAGCTCGCCTGGCAATCGTTTCGCGCGCAAGAACGTACATCGTTGGATGAGCCCGTGCCCTTTGAAATGGTGATTTACCACCCGGATGGGGTAAAAAATAGGGATAGGCTCATGAGCGAATTTCCCAAGGCCTTGCAGTTGATGGCAGAAAAAGATAAAGTCGATGGCCCGGCTAAAGTGCTAAAATTCAGTGCTAAACGCCCTGCAAGTGCGGATAAACCCCGGTAGCGAATGTGACGATAACGAGTCCAATATTTCCCGTCATATTAACGGCGTCGCGTTAATATTTAGCGTTTGTCCGGCACATATCCGTTTCCGTTTTACCTGATTTAACAAATGAATAGGGCAATTGTTGCCACGTGCGCGCAATTGCCTTAACCTTGCCATCAGGCACAACATTATTCGAATAGTTAGACCTGATTTTTAGCCGGATGTTTTTAATGAATAGAAAAGTTCGTTAAATATTGTCTTTGCTATTATGCCTTGTCGTAGTAATATTTACATCTATACCAATCTTGTAGTCTCGGGTTATTTACGTCACCAACGTGACTCAATAAGCGGCGCGTTGAAAACCGGGATAACGAGCGGTACCATCACACACGGGCGGTGCCTTTGTTTGCCCGGAGCGGGGCGCAGGGTCGACGAATTTGCAGTTTCATTGACTGAGGGGCGGCGTATGAGTCAACTGGTTGAAACTTCTTTAGTAACGCGACTACACAGAATATTTGAGCGAATTCAGCAACGCTTGATCGACCAGGCAACTATTCCGTTTGAGATTAAATTGTGGGGCGGTCAATCCTCCTATCGCTTTGGAAAAGGACAGCCCGTTGTTACGGTGGTGGTTAAAGATCGCAACGGGTTATTAGCCCTTAGCGGCTTCGATGAAGTGGAGATTTGCGAAGCGTACATGGCGGGTAGCCTAGATGTCGTTGGCGATATGCTGAAATTCGTTGGACTACGGAGGATGTTGCGCGACAGCCATCCGTTGCATACCCTGTGGCACCGGCTTATGCCGTTGTTTATCGGGCGGGAGCAGACCGATCGTCAGGCCATTGCCAACCATTACGATTTCAGTAACGAGTTCTATCTTTCGTTTATGGACCCGACTCGCTGTTACTCTCAAGCCGTGTTTGAACGAGACGATGAACGCTTGGAATCCGCCCAGCGCCGCAAATTGGATTTTGCCGTCGAGTCGTGTCGTCTAAAACCAGGAGATCGCGTGCTGGATATCGGTGGGGGCTGGGGCGCTTTCACCGAGCACGCCGGACGGCGTGGAATTCAGGTCACGTCACTGACCGTGTCTCGCCAATCAGAACTGTTTATGATAGATTTGATGTAACTATTCAGCAAAAAATATTTCAAAAATCTCTTGACATATTTTTCACGAGA
>CAKKRP010000068.1 GCA_919902765.1 Gammaproteobacteria bacterium
CGAGGGTGAGCGTGTTGTGTTGGGAGGAATCGGTCTACTCGACGGCCTTACATTTCACAGCATTGGGGTCAGGCCTTACATTTCACATCGCCAAAGCGAACACAGCGTCTATTTAGCGTCCAACAATGCGCTGGCTGCGTCTATATCCGCTTGCGTGAGCTGCCCTACGGCGGCCTTGAGCTTAAATCGGTTTAACATATATTGATATTTTGCCGACACCAAATCTCTTTTGGCGCTGAACAATTGTTGCTGGGCATTGAGCACGTCGATCATAGTACGTAGCCCGTGTTCAAAACCCTTTTGCATGGCGTCCAAAGAGCTTTGAGAAGATTTTTCACCTTGTTGCAACGCTTTGATCTGTTCCACGCCAAAAATCACTGCATTAAACGCCTGCTGGGTTTGTAATTCCGCTTCTCGTTTGGCGTCGGTATGCAGATGTTCGGCCTTGTGGATGTCTGCATGCAATTGTCGCGACTTGATGGTCACCGAGCCCCCGGAAAACAATGGCATGCTCAATTCAAGCGTGACGCCGCTATTGATGCCGGTATTTTTGCCGCCAAAGGTGCCATCGCCCGCATAATTGTTTGCGTATGAGGCCACCACATCAAGCGCGGGATATACCAAGCCGAGTTGACGTTCCAATTCTAAGCGCGCGACATCCACTCCCGCCAGCGCCGTGAGCACCTGAAAATTATCTTTGATCGCAGAGGCCTTCCATGTCTCGACATTCGCTGGTTCCGGCGCAAGCAACGGGAAACTATCCGGCCAACGCGCCAAGGATTGCGGCGTATTGCCAATAATGCGCGCAAGCGCTTGCCGCGCCACATCTAACTGACTCTGAGCGGAAATTGCACGCGCGCGTGACAAATCAAAACGCGCCTGCGCATCGTACACTTCAGTAAGGGTAATTGTGCCTACAGAATGCGCTATTTTAACCGTATCCAAGCGTTTGGCGGTGGCCTGCGATTCCGCATCCGCGAGTTCTACATTGCTTTGCGCCAATAATACATCGAAATAGGCCTGCGCCACGCGCAACGCTAGATCCTGCACCGCCAATTGAAAACGCAATTCGCCTTGTTGTTGCAAATAACCCGCTTGACGATATCCATCGATGTAATTTTTACGATATACCGGCTGGGTCAAACGTAACGTATAGCCGTATTTTTCAAAATACGGCGTCGTCTTATCCTGCATCATCAGCGTGTTTACCGCATAATCGATTTCTGATTTCCCATAACCGCCATTGGCCGCCGCGACAACATTGGGCAATAAAAAAGAGCGCGCATAGCCCACTTGTTCCTGGTCCGATTCCAGTGCGCTGCGTGCGGCGGCGATTTTTGCGTCATAACCCAAGGCCGCAACATAGGCCTGCTGCAAGGTGACGCGCGAGCTAACAGGCGCGGCCACCGCCAGGTGTACGCCACCCATCAGCATCCCAACGCCGAGCCAATTAATTTTTCGAAACAATGCCATCATCACTAAATCCTCACCAGGCTATGCACGTTTTTTTGTGGTAACGACAGGCTGATTGGCGATGCGCGCCATCATACGTTTCAACCATTGCAATAAATCATCGACATAACTGAACACGACGGGAATGACGAGCAGCGAAAGAAAGGTGGAAGTAATCAAACCACCGATGACCGCTATCGCCATAGGCGCGCGAAAACTCGGTTCCGCGCCTATGCCCAGCGCAACCGGCATCATACCCGCGCCCATCGCCACCGTGGTCATGATAATCGGTTGCACGCGTTTGCGACACGCGTCGATCAGCGCATCATAGCGACTCAACCCGTGTTCTCGCCGCGCCATTACGGTGTATTCCACCAGCAAAATGGAGTTCTTGGTCACGATGCCCATCAACATCAATAACCCTATCACCACCGGCATCGAAAACGCATTGTTTGTAATCAACAAGCCGAGGAAGGCGCCACCCACCGATAGCGGTAACGCGGACAAGATGGTCGCCGGTTGCAAAAAATCGTGGAATAGCAAGACCAACACGACATAAATACACAGTATTCCGATTAACATCGCAGTGCCGAAACTTCCGAACATTTCTTTCATGCGCTCGGCATCGCCGGAGGCGGGCATGCTAATACCGGGCGGGAGCTGTTTTAATGCTGGCAATTGCATCACCAAGCCCGCCACCTCGCCTAACGGGCGACCGGCCAATTCGATGTCCGTCGTGATGCTGCGTTTGCGATCCAGTCGATCAACCTGACTGGGTCCGCTGGCCAACTCAATGGTGGCGACCGCACTGAGCGGCACTTGTCCGCCGCGCGTGGCGATACGCAATTGTTTGATCGCTTCAATATCTTGTCGCGCCTTGCGATCTAAACGCACGCGTATCGGAATTTGCCGTTCGGGCAAATTGAGTTTCGATAACTGCACATCGAAATCACCGAACGTCGCCACTCGAATTGCGCTCGCCAAGGCCGCAGCAGTCATCCCCAAATCGGCGGCGCGCGCAAAATCGGGGGTGATATGTATTTCAGGGCGCTGCAAACTTGCGCTGGACGAGATATTTCCGAGCCCCGGCAGCGTGCGCAATTCGCGCTCGACCGCATGACTGGCTTGATTCAACATAACGGGGTCTTCACCGATCAACGCCAATTGGTAACGATCACCCGCATCACCCGCGCCCACGGTAACGCGCACACCGGGCAGGGCGCGCAATCGGTCGCGCAATTCGCTTTCGATTTGCGTTTGTTTGCGCGGCCGGTCGCGCCGATGTTTCAGATTTATGGTTAAGGTCGCTTTACGCACATCGCTATCGGCACCCATACCAAACGGCCCGCCACCGGAAGACATGCCAACGGCGGTAAATACGCTGGTGATATCGCTGACCGGCGCGATAATCGCGCGCGCCTGCTCGGCCGCCGCCAACGTATTGTCGAGTGTACTGCCGGGCGGCAACTCGATCTTGACGGCGGTTTGATTACGATCCGCAGGCGGAATAAAGCCTTTTTGCAACATCGCCGCCAAACCCAAAGAACCGATAAAAAACGCCACTGCGACGCCCACAGTCGTCTTACGATGCGCCAGACACCAATCCACGATATTTAAATAACGACGTTTAATTTCACTTTCTTTATGGCCCGGGCCATGCGCAGTGAGAAAATATGCCGCCATCATCGGCGTCAACATGCGCGCGACCAGCAACGACGCCAGCACCGCCACCGCAGCGGTGATGCCAAATTGTTTAAAAAATTTCCCCGGGATGCCGCCCATGAATGCGGTCGGCAAAAACACCGCCACCAAGGTCATCGAGGTCGCGATAACCGCCAAACCTATTTCATCCGCCGCCTCCATCGCGGCTTGATAGGGTGTTTTACCCATGCGCAAATGGCGCACGATGTTTTCGATTTCGACGATCGCGTCATCCACCAAAATACCCACGACCAAGGCCAGCGCCAGCAAGGTCAGGATGTTCAAGCTGAAATCAAAATAGTACATCACCGCAAATGCCGGGATGATAGACAGCGGCAATGCCGTCGTCGCCACTAGCGTCGCGCGCCAGTCACGCAAGAACAACCACACCACCAAGATGGCGAGCAGCGCGCCTTCATACAACAGTTCCATAGAGCCGCGATAATTGTCTTCCACCGCATCCACGGTATTGGTCGCTTCTTCGATTTTTACTTGCGGAAAATCGACTTGTAATTTCGCAATGACTTTGCGCACCGCACTGGCGACATCGACATCGCTCTGACCTTTGATGCGGCTCAGTTTAAATCCAACGACTTGCTTGCCATTGAGCAGCGTATATTTGCTGCGCTCGGCAATTGTGTCGCGCACGGTGGCGATATCTGAAAGATAAATGCTGCGCCCGTCGCTGAGCGGAATCGTCAACCCGGCGATATCGCGCGTGCTTTGCACCGTCGCGAGTGTACGTACCGACTGTACCGCGCCACCGACATCGCCGCGTCCACCCGATGATTCCTGCTGCACTTGTTTCAAACGCAACGACACCTCGGCAGCGGTTAAACCCTGTGCGGCCATTTTTATCGGATCGAGATCCACGCTGACTTCACGATCAACGCCGCCGACGCGGGTGACAGAGCCTATACCTTTAACCGCCATCAAGGCCTTAGTGATTTTATTATCGACGAACCAAGAGAGCTCACCTTCATCCATACTGTCCGATTGCGCGGTAAATGTTTGCAGTGCGTTACCGGTGGTAGTGATTTTGGAAACAATCGGGTCGCTCATTTCCTGCGGTAAATGCGCGCGCACGCTATCAACGGCGTTACGCACCTCACTCAGCGCCACTTCGGTGTTTTTATCTATGTTAAACGACACGGTGATGGTCGCGACACCGTCGGTGAGTTTGCTAATAATGTGCTCGACGCCGCCTAGCGTGGCGACTTGATCTTCGATCTTGCGCGCAACCTCGGTCTCCAACTGCGAAGGCGCAGCGCCTTCCAACGCGGCGGTGATAACGACCGAAGGCAGCTCGATATCCGGAAAACTTTGTATGCCCAATGCGCGAAAACCGGCGATACCGAAAACCGTTAACAGGCCAAACAGTAAAATTCCGGGGACCGGATTACGTATCGACCATGCGGAAACATTCATCGCGCCACCTGCGACACTTTCGGCGTACCGGCCGACTCGACACGCACGGTGTCGCCGTCACTGAGGAATGCGCCGCCACTGGCCACCACGATGGAATCGTCGCTCAAACCCTGCGTCACTTCCACACGATCATTTAAGCGGCGACCGGTGACAATTTTGCGCTGCGCCACCCGTTGCTCGCTGTCGACCTCAAAGACATAACTAAAACCGTCTCGCAACACCAACGCGGACTGCGGCAAGGTCAGGGCCTCCGACGCGCCGATGATGATTTCGCCGTGAGAAAACATTCCCGCGCGTATCAAATTGGACGGCGGCAAATCCACATATACTAGCGTTTTTCGTGTATTCACGTCATACGTCGGCGCAGCGACACGCACGGTGCCTTCAACGCTCTCACCATTGCCCAACGTGACGCGCGCGCGTTGTCCGCTCCGAATATTCGCCGCTTGATCGGCCATCACCTCAGCGCGCCATTCAATACGATTTTGGCGCACCATGCGAAAAAATTCGGCGCCGATTTGCGCCACCGCGCCCACGGTGGCGGTGCGCGACGAAATCACGCCATCGTCCACCGCGAGGATGGTGGTTTGTTCAAGACGAATTTTTTGATTTTTTAATTGCGCTTGCGCCGCATCGAACGCCGCTTGCGCCTTTTCTTGGCCCACGATGTATTGGCGTATCAGTTGATCCGACATCACGTTCTGACCTTCCAGACTACGCGCGCGATCCGCCTCGTCTTTGGCCAACGCAAGCTCCGCTTTGGCCTGCGCCACCCTGGCTGCTTGTTGCTCGACATCCGCCAACACACTGTCTTTGGCGAGTTCGGCGAGTTTTTGCCCGCGTTTTACCACGCTACCGACATCGACATATAACGCATTGATACGCAGTCCGCCGGTTTCCGCCGCGATCACAGCCTCTTGCCAAGCGGCAAAACTACCATTGGCCGATACTGTATAGCGCCACTTTTCACGTGTTGGCTTGATCGTCGTCACGGTCAGCGCGGCGCGCGGCGCCGCCACTTTTTCTTTGGCGATACCGGTGACAGCGCCCGTCATCAATAGCGCGCCGACACCCAAACTCAGCACTGATAAACTAAAAATATATCGAATTTTCACCGATTTTCTCCGTTAGATAAGCCCGTTTGCTGCGCGGGCAGCGATAAAGCATTACACACAAGTTGTGTTACAAAATCCGCGACTAGCGCAGCGCGCGGCGGCGTAACGACATCCCAATCCATAGTGCGCAGAAGAATGGAACGCGATAAACCAATATGAAAAATCATACCCACCAGGGCATGCGTCTCGATACGTACTTGCTCCGAGTCTTCCGCAAGCCCGGTAGTCGCGGCCACTATGCTCGCAAACATTTGCTGGCAAGGTTGCGCGCGCCGTTGAAAAATTATTTCAAATTCCGTTGATGGAAATGCCAGTTCGCGTATCACCAACACCCCGAAACTGCGCGCACGTTCATTAGTCGTCGTGGGCACGAGCATGCCGGTAGTAAATATTTGCACTACCCTGGCGAGTTGTTCACGATTACCTTGCGCGCTTGCCAACAACAAACGCGTATTGCGCAACAACTCCTGAAAACGCGGCTCATCCGCCGCCAGGGTCGCCTCGAAAATCGCGTGATAGAGCCCTTGCTTACCCCCGAAGTGATAATTTATCGCCGCGATATTGACCGCCGCCTCGGTGCAGAGTTCCCGTACCGACACGCCACGATAACCATGCTCGGCGAACAGGCGCGTACCCGCATCCAATAGGCGTTGGCGGGTTTCGTGGTGCAGATCGATGGGGGTTTGTTGGGGCGCTGTCATGTAGGCAATTGCCATAGAGTGATGGCTGGACACTGTATAACAAACGTTTGAAAATTGCAATTGATCGTTTTTATTGTAGGGGATATTGCCAATAAAATCAGTGGGTCAGCATGGCCTCAACAACCAGGCGTCAGCCGCTGTTGAGTTGAAATAACGAGGATTGATGCTGCAAGGGCAATTATTGTGACTGGTGAGCGGCATAGGAGCATACCAAAGTAAAGAATAAATGGCGGAGAGGGAGGGATTTGAACCCTCGATACGAGTTTTAGCCCATATACTCCCTTAGCAGGGGAGCGCCTTCGACCACTCGGCCACCTCTCCGCAGTAGTGCGGAACTGCGCGATGATATCGCAACAGGGTGGGTATTGTGACAAATCTTACACCTTGGGCGCAAACGGTTTTTTTCTACTGCCTTTCCGCCCCCAACCAACTACATGCCCGGTACTTTGCCCTGCATCTGACGCATCAACTTGGCCAAGCCACCCTTTTTGGTCATTTGCTTCATCATGTCTTGCATTTGCATGAACTGTTTGAGCAGGCGATTGACATCTTGCACCTGAGTGCCGGAACCGGCCGCGATGCGGCGCTTGCGCGAGCCCTTCAATAGATCGGGCTTGCGTCGCTCCGCATACGTCATAGACAAAATGATAGCCTCTATGCGCTTGATTTCTTTATCATTCACCTGCCCTTTAACCTTCTCCGACACATTGGCCATGCCGGGCAATTTATCCATCAGGCCCGCCATACCGCCCATCTTTTTCATTTGTTGCATCTGCGCCAGGAAGTCGCTGAGGTCGAAGCCCTTGCCCTTTTGCAGCTTGCTGGCCAGGCGCGCGGCCTCGGTGTGATCGACCTTGGCGTGCATCTCCTCGACCAGGCTGACCACATCGCCCATACCCAAGATGCGCGAGGCCAGGCGTTCGGGGTAAAACGGTTGCAGGGCCTCGGTCTTTTCGCCCACGCCCAAAAATTTGATCGGTTTACCGGTGAGATGACGGATGGATAGCGCCGCGCCGCCGCGCGCGTCGCCGTCGGTCTTGGTCAGGATCACGCCGGTCAACGGTAAGGCGTCGTGGAAGGCCTTGGCGGTATTGGCGGCGTCTTGGCCGGTCATCGAGTCAACGACAAACAAGGTCTCGACCGGATCAACCGCCGCGTGCAAGGCCTTGATCTCGTCCATCATCGCAGTGTCGATATGCAAACGACCGGCGGTATCGACGATCAACACGTCGTAAAATTGTTTACGCGCGTGGTCTAATGCGGCCGCGACAATGGCGAGCGGTTTTTGATCGGCCGCACTGGCGAACCAATCCACGCCGATGGCGGCGGCCAGCGTCTTCAACTGCTCGATAGCAGCCGGGCGATACACGTCGGCGCTGACCACCAACACGCGTTTGCGCGGTTTTTCCTTCAACCAGCGCGCCAATTTGGCGGTGGTGGTGGTCTTGCCGGAACCTTGCAGACCCGCCATCAGGATCACCGCCGGGGGCTGGGCATTCAGGTTCAGCTCCTCATTCGCCGCCCCCATCACCCGCACCAGTTCGTCATGCACGATCTTGATAAAGGCCTGGCCAGGGGTCAGGCTTTGCACCACCTCGATACCCACCGCCTGGGAGCGCACGCGTTCGATAAACTCTTTGACCACCGGCAACGCGACATCGGCCTCCAACAAGGCCATGCGCACCTCGCGCAGGGTGTCTTTGATGTTATCTTCAGTGATGCGCGCCTGGCCGCCGATACGTTGCAGCGCGCGCGTCAGGCGTTGGGTCAGGGTGTCAAACATGCTGGGATCTCCGGTAATTGGCGGCAATTGGGGTCAGACTCGATTTAAATCGCACCGCTGATCTGCTGTTTTGGCCGTCCCTTCGGCAACGGCATCGCGCGACGATTCGCTGCCGCCGTTATTTCTTCTAAGAACCTTGCATTTCCCAACGCCCAACCTTTGTTCGTCGCGTTACGAATGTCTTGCAATGTCCTCTCATCTATATGCGCTTTGAATAAAGCTCGATAGGCCAATTGCCTGGTCTCTGACTTTTTCCCTAACGCAAGGTAGCGCGCGTGGTCGGTGACGAGGTTGTCCTCTTTCCCCTCTGCATGAGAACGATAACTCGACCAAGGATATTGCCGAGGATGCGCCACCATTTGCGCACGCACCGGATTTAGTTCGATGTATCGGCTGCAGGTAAGCAAATATTTCTCGCTATCAATCAGCGTGGATTTATAGCGCCCTTCCCATAAAGTGCCGGTTCGCTTTTGCAGGTAGTTGAAGTATTGTACATAGCGACGCCCCACAGATTGGATTACTTTTCCAATACCGTCTTCGCGCTCCGGTGTGACGAGTAGATGCACGTGGTTGGCCATTAACACATAGGCGTGAATCGCACACCCGTGCCGCTCTACCGCGTCTTTCAGGCACGCTTTGTAATATCGGTAGTCTGCATCGGAGACAAAAATGTTGCTGCGATTGTTGCCGCGCAATATCACGTGTTGCGGTTGACCGGGCAGGTTGTATCGGGGGAGTCGCGCCATCGGGGTTTCCTCTCGTTTTCAATCCTCTGCGATTTGAGTATAACCGAGGAATGGGATTATGTCGAGTCTGACCCTGAGGTCTTGCGTGACGATCGGGATTTCGCGCGACATGTGGACGACATCCATTACAACCCGGTCAAACACGGTTATGTGAAACGGGTAGTGGATTGGCCGTATGCGACGTTCCATGGCGAAGTGAATCGTGGCACCTATCCGCCGGATTGGGCAGAGCGCAGGGGGTCGGAGCGCAGGGGGTCGGTTCTCGCATTGTAACATGCTCTCTTTTTTGTTAAACTAGCCCAATGGCCAGACCCCTACGAATCGAATTTTCTGGAGCATTATACCACGTCACCTCACGGGGTGATCGGCGTGAGGATATCTTTGACGATAACGACGACCGTATAAAGTTTCTGGCGATATTGGCAGAAGTGGTTCAGCGTTTCAACTGGATATGCCACGCCTATTGCCTGATGACGAATCACTATCACCTGGTGGTGGAAACGCCGGACGGGAATTTATCCAAAGGCATGCGCCAACTCAATGGCATGTACACCCAAGCCTCGAATCGGCGACACGCACGCACGGGGCATTTGTTTCAAGGGCGATTCAAAGGCATTTTGGTGGACAAGGACAGCTACCTGCTGGAACTGGCACGCTACGTTGTCCTGAATCCCGTGCGCGCGAGCATGGTCAAACACCCGGGCAAATATCCTTGGAGCAGTTATCGCGCGATGGCCGGCGACGCACCGTCACCGGGATGGTTAGCGACGGATGCAATGCTCGCGCACTTCGGGCATCGTCGCACGGAGGCGCGGCGGCGGTACACGGAGTTTGTGACGCAAGGAATAAGCGCAGGGACGATCTGGGCAGGCTTGAAACAACAGATTTATTTGGGCGATGAAAAGTTTGTAACAAAGATGCAAAAAAAGGCCAAGGTGCAAGGGGATGCATTGAGCATCCCCCGCGCTCAGCGGCGCGGCCCCGTCCCCGCGCTGTCCACGCTCTTCGGACGACATCGCCAGCGAGACGACGGTATCGTCGCCGCCTATGACACGGGTAGGTATAGCTATCGAGAAATCGCCGATTATCTCGGGCTGCATTTGGCGACGGTGGGGCGGATCATTCGAGCGCAGATGTTACAAGGCGAGAACTGACCCCGGTGTCCCCGGTGTCCCCGGTGTCCCCGGT
>CAKKRP010000069.1 GCA_919902765.1 Gammaproteobacteria bacterium
GAAAATTGCTGTCCTAAACTGCAGCAACTTTTTTCGCTTCGTTTATTGCAGCGACGCGTGACGGACATCTGATATAATTCCCGGTATTATTGGACCATCTTAGCGAACAAAAACCTCCGATCAAGCGATGGCCAACCCATCGAGTATCAATTAAATGCTTCCCATCGCGCGGATTAGTTAGCAACAACCGGCCCATAAAGTCTATCCACTCCTTATGCAGAAGGGGCACTAACGAATAGGCATGATAGGACCTGCCGCTGTCAAAAAATGCAATATTACGCATGACTTCTTTTGGCAAAAAGCAGCTCATTCTCTCTATCATTAGTGGCGACAATTGGGTGGTTGCAAAGTCAATCATTGGGATATGCATAATACAATCCTTTAAAGTGATTGTTGAATGCAATGCCAATTCTTCGGCTGGTTCAAGTGAAGAAATTACCTCATTAACCCACTGCGGTGTCAGTTCGGAGCCAGAAATGGAGACAATGCGTCTTTGATCAAAGAGTGAGTCTTTCTTATAGACATATCGACTCAGATTAAATACTGCGCCTTCTTTAGCGAATATGCTTGCGAGAAAAAAATATGGGTGATCTTGCGCAATCATCTGATTCGAATGCCTTCGAGCACTTGGTAAGTTTCTAAAGCAAATTCATCGGTCATGCCGGAAATGAAATCAACAACTAAGTGTGCTCTCTTGAATATTTCACACCCACCTCGAGATCCGCAACGATATTTCTCTATGTAGCTAATTGGCAGTCGCCGCAGCAACCGAGCATGATAGCCAAGTTTATTATCCTTTATTACATTAATGTTATTATCAACTAGTGCCATAAATTCTGCCTCTTCAAGATCAAGCAGTTCCTTGAAATGATTTAGCAGCCCTACAATTACGCTCCTGCCCGCTAACTCAATGCGTTCGGCCGCCTCATTCCGATAAATTTTGGCCCTAGCAAAATGCTTGACTTTCTTGAGTAAATCGCCTATATCACTCGTCTTATCGACAAGTTCTATATCTTCGCCCGCGATAATGTTGTCGAGTTTGTTTGTGAAAGTTTTAGCGGCCAATTCCACTGCCTCAACAATTACGTCTGTCTTAAATTTCACAAATGGATCAATTTTTTCAGATAGAAAACGGTTTTCGCCGAATTCCTTCTTAAGATCCTCAATTGATACGATTTTCTTCTCTATTCCATCTTCGAGGTCACTCATCGCATAGGCGATATTATCTGCCGCCTCCATGAGTCTCAAAAAAGGGAATTTCTTCCCCGGCGGCCAATTCAACTCATCGCATGCCCGCTTATAATAGGCTACATCCGACGTAAACAGGCCAATTTTATCTTTAGGATCGGGCTTTCCAGCGTGCGTCCAAGGATATTTGATTGTGGACAGAAGTTGCGAGCATGTGAGGTTCAGGCCGTATTCATCGGCGCCACCGAGAAACGAAATCAGCCTAAATCCTTGAGGATTCCCATCGAACTCAAGTAGATCGGCAATTTTTGGCGTTTCTTTCAAGAACCACTTTTGGATCGCGTCCTCGCCAAAATGGCCAAAGGGGGGATTCCCAATATCATGGAGTAAACACGCGGTTTCAATAGTAGTAACAAAAGCAGCAAGCTGTTTATAGTGGAGACTGTTTACATCGTGTTTCTCGATTATTTTCTGGGCGATATACCTGCCTATCTGTGAAACTTCAATTGAATGCGTGAGGCGCGTTCTGACTGCTGCATTTGTGTCGAGGGGAAATACCTGCGCCTTTCCAAGCAGCCTTCGAAAGGCGGCGTGGTTGATAACCCTGGCTTTGTCGCTTTCCGATTCAATCAAAATATTTTGTTCGCCCCTTGTAGACGGGCGCAATCGGGTGGGTTTCAGCAGATCTAAAATTTTCCCGAAAGAATTCGTGTCCATTTGTCCACCTCACGTCCGATAAAGAATAGATCGTGTTGCTACGCAACTGTTGGTGGGTGAAGCACACATCGCTAACCCACCCTACGTTTTAATGGCGCAACGGCTTAATTTACAGACATTGGGGGCGATTGCCAATGTCGCTACGATAGGGATTCGGTTTTTTATCGCCCCTTTGTCTAAAATTCACACAATCGAAGACTCTGAAGACTCCATAGTGCCCGATGACACAGGCCTAATGATACATCAACCCCTAAATCAACACCAAATTATCCCGATGGATCAATTCCGGCTCATCGACATAGCCCAAGATTTCTAAAATCTTGGTGCTGGGTTGGCGCATGATGCGGCGGGTTTCGTCGGCGGTGTAATTGACCAAACCGCGCGCGATTTCTTTGCCGTCGTGGCCCAAACAGGCGACGACTTCGCCGCGTTGGAAGTTGCCTTCGACGGCGGCGACTCCGACGGGCAACAAACTCTTGCCGCCTTCTAAGATGACCTTGGTTGCGCCGGCATCTAACGTGACCTTGCCCTTCACTTGCAGGTGGCTGGCCAGCCATTGTTTGCGCGCGACGACGCGGTTTTGCGCGGGGCGCAGTAGCGTGCCTAAGCCTTCGCGTGCGGCAACCGCTCCCTGCGTTGCCCTACCTCGGGCATCCCTGCCCTCGTCGGCGAGTTTTTGCAGCACGGCGGGCGCGCGACCGGCAGCGATCACCGTCGCGGCACCGGAGGCGGCGGCGCGTTTGGCGGCGCGGACCTTGGTCAGCATGCCGCCACGGCCTAGCTCGCCAGGGCTGCCTGTGGCCCATTCTTCCAGTTGCGGATCACCGGCTTGCACTTCGGGGATTAATTTCGCGCCGGGGAATTTTCGCGGGTCGCGGTCGAACAGGCCTTCTTGGTCGGTCAGGATGACCAGTAAATCCGCCTCGACCAAGTTGGCGACCAAGGCCGCCAAGGTGTCATTGTCGCCGAATTTGATTTCATCGGTGGCGACGGTGTCGTTTTCGTTAACGATGGGGATCACGCCCAATTGCAACAACGTCCACAGCGTGCTGCGCGCGTTCAAATAGCGCTGGCGATGCGCGAGGTCGTCGTGGGTGAGCAGGATTTGCGCAGTATGCAGTTTGTGGCGTTGAAAATGCGATTCCCAGGCCTGGATCAAACCCATCTGACCGACGGCGGCGGCGGCTTGCAGTTCGTGCAGCGCGGCGGGGCGTTTGTGCCAGTTCAGGCGTACCATGCCCTCGGCGACCGCGCCCGAGGAGACCATCACAATTTCGATATTTTGGTTGCGTAATGCGGCGATCTGCGCCGACCATGCGGCGATAATGTCTTGATCCAGGCCGCGACCGTTGGCCGTCAGCAAGGAGCTGCCGACCTTGACGACCCAGCGGCGGCGTTTAGTCGATTTGTCTATCATCGGTGTCAGCCGCTATGTCGGTGGTCTGAGGCTCCTCCTCGGGGGGCCGGGGGGCCAAGGATTCTAAGTGCGTCATAATCTTTTGCACCAGGGTGGGCGTGCCCTCTGCCTTGATCGCCGAAATGTAAAACACCGGCCCTTGCCAGGCAAGCCGTTGCACGATGTCGGCGTACACTTCTGCACGCAGGTCGGCGGGGATCAGGTCTATTTTATTCAACACCAACCAACGCTCTTTTGCCGCGAGTTCGGGGCTGAATTTAGCAAGTTCGGCGGCAATCGCCTGCACTTCTTGCACGGGGTCGATGTTGGGGTCGAGCGGCGCGGCATCCACCAGGTGCAACAGAATGCGCGTGCGCAATAAGTGACGTAAAAATTGTATGCCCAGGCCCGCACCTTCGGCGGCCCCTTCGATCAATCCCGGGATATCGGCGACCACAAAGCTGCGTTGCATGCCCGCGTAAACCACGCCTAGGTTGGGGTGCAAGGTGGTGAACGGGTAGTCGGCGACCTTGGGGCGCGCGGCGGAAATGGCGCGGATCAGCGTGGATTTACCCGCGTTGGGCATGCCCAGCAGGCCCACATCGGCGAGCAGTTTCAGTTCCAGGCGCAGGTCGCGTTTTTCGCCGGGCGAGCCGGGGGTGCATTGGCGCGGCGCGCGATTGACAGAGCTTTTGAAGCGCACATTGCCTAGGCCATGAAAGCCGCCTTGGGCGACTTTGAGCGTTTGTCCGGCCACAGTCAGGTCGCCCAATTGCTCTTGGGTGTCTTCGTCATGGATCACAGTGCCGACGGGTACGGGGATATAAAGGTCGCTCGCGCCGCGCCCGGTGCAATTGCTGCTTTGGCCGTTTTCACCGCGCTCGGCACGGAAGCGGCGCGTATGGCGAAAATCGGCCAGGGTGTTGAGGCCCTCGCGGGCGATCAAATAGATGCTGCCGCCATCACCGCCATCACCGCCGTCAGGGCCGCCATAGGGGATAAATTTTTCGCGTCGAAAACTGACGCAGCCGTTGCCGCCGTCGCCTGCTTCGACCTTGATGGGTGCTTCATCTACGAATTTCATATGACCTATACCCTAAACGCAACACGGCGCACCGACTTTGCGTCAGCGCGCCGCGTAGGAGTTCCAGCGTATGCGGGTCCTCGGATTTATGCGCCGGGCGCGCTAACCGCACGCCCGGCGCTTACCACAACTACTAACTTATGCCGCAGGTTCGACGCTGACGGTCTTACGCTTCAGCGCACCTTGCTGGCTGAACACCACCACGCCTTCGGCAGTGGCGAACAAGGTGTGATCGCGACCGATGCCGATGTTGTTGCCGGGGTGGAACTGGGTGCCACGCTGGCGTACGATGATGTTGCCGGAAACAACGTGTTCACCGCCGAATTTCTTGATGCCTAAACGCTTTGAGTGGGATTCGCGGCCATTGCGCGTACTGCCACCCGCTTTCTTATGTGCCATGACTGTGCTCCTTAACCGGCTTGGATACCGGTGATCTTGATTTCAGTGTAGTTTTGGCGGTGGCCTTGGGTCTTGCGATAGTGTTTACGGCGACGGAATTTGACGATGCGGATCTTATCGCCACGGCCGTGCCCGATCACTTCTACTGAAACCTTGCCGCCTGTAAGATAGGGCGCGCCGACTTTGATGCCCTCGTCGCCACCCACCATCAACACCTTGTCTAAATCTACGGTGCTGCCAGCCTCTGCGGGGAGGGTTTCTATCTTGAGCGTCTGACCAGGGGTGACCCGGTATTGTTTGCCGCCGGTCATGATTACCGCGTACATGTCGAATTCTCCAACTCTAAACAACGATGCCCACACGAGGGCGTTCTATGGAACGGCGCATTTTAGGAGCTTTGCGGCCGAGAGTCAAATCCTGTGTGTAAAATTTATAAATACCTACGGAATGAGAGTGTATCGTTTTTCAAAGGGCTTGTATATAATAGAAAATTCCGACCAGCGGCTTCAAAAGAATTTATGCGCCCCGAACCCATCGAATTTCGCTCGACGCAGGTCTATCCGTTGCCTATGCCCGTGGCGCGCGCGCCGGAGATGGATATCGAGGCAGTCTACCGGTTGGTCGAGACTGAACGCGCGGCGGTCGATGAGCTTATTAAACAACGTTTAGCCTCCAACGTGGTGTTGATCAACCAGTTGGGGGATTACATCGTCAATAGCGGCGGCAAGCGCCTGCGCCCGGTATTATTGCTGCTGTCGGCCAAGGCCTTTGGGTATGGCGGTACCCACCATACGACCTTAGCGGCGGTGGTCGAATTTATCCACACCGCCACCTTATTGCACGACGATGTGGTCGATGCCTCCGAGATGCGGCGCGGCCGCGACACCGTGAATGCCTTATGGGGCAACGAGGCGGCGGTGCTGGTCGGCGATTTCCTGTATTCGCGCGCCTTTCAGATGATGGTTGAGCCGGGCAATATGCGGATTTTAGAAATCCTCGCCGATGCGACCAATACCATCGCCGAGGGCGAGGTCATGCAATTGCTCAATTGCGGCGAGCCGGACACTACCGAAGACAGTTATTTGACCGTCATACGGTGCAAAACCGCCAAATTATTCGAGGCCTCAACGCGCATAGGCGCGGTGCTGTGCGGTCGCCCGCGCGCCGAAGAAGAGGCCGTGGCGCGCTACGGCATGCATTTGGGCACGGCCTTCCAACTGGTCGATGATGTGCTCGACTATGGTGCCGCCGACGCCCAGCAGATCGGTAAAAATATCGGCGACGACTTGGCCGAAGGCAAGCCCACCCTGCCGCTGATCTATGTCATGCGCCACGGCAATCCCGCGCAGGTTGCGGTGGTGCGCGAGGCCATCCAAAAGGGCGGACGTGAATATATCGAACTGGTGCTAAATGCCATTGAAACCACCGGGGCGTTAGAGTACACTGCGCGCGCGGCTCGCGCAGAAGCCGAAATGGCGCTTACGGCCATTGCCGGACTGCCGCCGACCCCTTATAAGGATGCATTGCGTACGTTGGCGGAATTTGCGGTGCAACGGCACTATTGAGGGGGTAAACAGAAACTGTGAACGTATGTCACGGTGTCGTATCCGCATTCGGGGTGTAGCTCAGCCTGGTAGAGCACTGCTTTCGGGAGGCAGGGGCCGGAGGTTCGAATCCTCTCACCCCGACCACTATTCGTTCCCGCTATTTTTATCCACGCGTGTAGCTTCATCGGCGCGCGCTAGCCTCATCACCACCCATGGTGCCGCCGATGACCGGTACTAGTTTGGAGCGCGTACCCAACCGTCCCTTCGATCAACGCATCCACGATACGTGGCGTGCCTTGCGCCTGTTAAACGGGTATCGATTTTTGCTCGGCGCGTTGTGGATCTCGACTTTTTTAATGCCCGCGCCGCGCCCGTTCGGGCAGGTGTTGCCGGTATTGTTCGGCGCGGTGGTGGTGATCTATATCCTCGCCGCCACCGCCGTCACCTGGGCCTTGCGCCAGGGTCAGCCGGGCATCATATTACAACCACCGCTGCAAATCGCCGCCGATATCACCGCGATCAGCCTGGTGATGTTCGCCAGTGGCGGCGTCAACAGCGGCGTAGGCATGTTATTGATCGTGGTCATCGCCGGCGGCAGCGTGGTGTTGTCACGGCGCGCCACCGTGGCCATGGCCGCGATGGCGGCGCTGGTTGAATTGGGTTTGCAAGCGCTGGGTGGTTTGTGGTTGGATTTCGCGCCGCAATTTACGCAAGCGGGTTTGCTAGGTTCGGTCTATTTCGCCACCGCCTTGTTGGGTCATGTCTTAGTACGGCGCGTGCGTGAAAGCGAAGAGCTGGCGCAGCAACGCGGCATGGATCTCGCGAACATGGCGCAGCTTAACGAATATATTATCCGGCGTATGCAATCCGGCATCTTGGTGATCGATGAACACAATCATATTCGCTTGATGAACGAGTCGGCGTGGTATCTGCTCGGCACGCCGGTCAACCAATATTTGCGCACCTTAGAGGCCGTTTCGCCCGAGTTAGCCGAGCATGTGCAACGTTGGCGTATCGACAGTGAGTATACGCCCGCGCCATTCAAGGCCACGCGCGGCGATGTAAAGGTGTTGCCGCGTTTCGCCAGAATTGGCTTGGGTGAACACAAAGGCATGGTCATATTTTTAGAAGACAGCGCGCTGTTAACGCAACAAGCCCAGCATTTAAAGCTCGCGTCCCTGGGCCGGTTGACCGCCAGTATCGCGCACGAAATTCGCAATCCGTTGGGTGCGATCAGTCATGCCAGTCAATTGTTAGAGGAGTCGCCGACCTTGCAACCGGCGGATAAACGCATGACGCAAATCATCCGCGAGCAAGCGGTGCGCGTGAACACTATCATAGAAAGTATTATGCAATTGTCGCGGCGTGATCGCACGCGCCCCGAAGTGTTCGTGTTGCAACGCTGGTTGAATGCGTTCGTCGCGGAATTTTCGCGCGCGCATGGAATAGAACCCATACGCCTAAAAGTCGAGATAGATCCGGCAGAGACCGAGGTGCGTATGGACCCCGCGCACTTGCACCAAGTGTTATCGAATTTGGTGCATAACGCGTTGCGTCATAGTCAGGCCGTCGATGGCCAACCGCAGGTGCGCTTGCGTGGCGGGGTCGCGCGTGAATTGCGCGGGCCGTTTTTGGATGTGATAGATAACGGCAAGGGCATAGACCCGGAAACCGCAACGCAAATTTTTGAACCGTTTTTTTCCACCGATACGCAAGGCACGGGTTTGGGTTTATACATCGCGCGCGAATTGTGTGAAAGCAATCAAGCGGCGCTGGATTATATACCGGTACCTAGCGGCGGCAGTTGTTTTCGTATACGCTTTGCCGATCCAAAACGGCGGGGGTTATAACGCATGGCGACATCGCTGGCTTTAGTGGTGGATGACGAACCGGATATCTGCGAGTTATTGCAGCTCACGCTGAATCGCATGGACGTGGCCAGTCATGTGGCGAATACGTTAGGTCAAGCGCGCGCCCTGTTGGCGCGTCATCATTTCGATTTATGCCTCACCGATATGCGCCTGCCGGATGGCAACGGTATCGATCTCGTCGAATATTTGCAATCCGCGCATCCCGACATCCCGACAGCGGTGATTACCGCGCACGGCAATGTGGAATCCGCCGTGCAAGCCCTCAAGGCCGGGGCCTTTGATTTTGTGTCCAAACCCGTCGATTTGCATGTGCTGCGGAACCTTGTACATACCGCGTTGAGATTGTCGCAAAAAAGCCCCGCGCACGAACGTAGCGGGCGGTACACCATCTTAGGAGAAAGCCCCGCGATACGCCAATTGCGCGCGACCATTTTAAAATTGGCGCGCAGCCAAGCGCCGGTCTATATCGCGGGCGAATCGGGCAGCGGCAAAGAATTAGTAGCGCGGATGATCCACGACAAAGGCCCGCGCAGCGAACAGCCGTTTGTGCCGGTCAATTGCGGCGCTATCCCCGAACATTTAATGGAAAGCGAATTTTTCGGCTATAAAAAAGGCAGTTTTACCGGCGCGAGCAGCGACAAAGAAGGCTTGTTTCAGGCGGCGCATGGCGGCACCATGTTCCTCGATGAAGTCGCCGACCTGCCCATGCACATGCAGGTAAAGCTATTGCGTGCGATACAAGAAAAGGCCATCCGTCCGGTGGGCGCGGCGCGCGAAATATCGACGGATGTGCGTTTATTGTCCGCTACGCACAAAGATTTGGCGCGCCTGGTCAGCGAAGGGCGGTTTCGTCAGGATTTATTTTATCGCATCAATGTCATCGAGTTGCACGCCCCCAGTTTGCGCGAACACCCGGAAGATATTCCATTATTGTCTGAACATATCTTGGAAAGACTGCAACAAGACCTGCCCGATACGCACGTCAATATCAGCGCCGAGGCCATGGATGCGTTAAAAAAATACGCATTTCCGGGCAATGTGCGCGAGCTGGAAAATATATTAGAACGTTCGCTGACGCTATGCGACGGCCATACGATCAACGTCACCGATTTAAAACTGACCTCAGCAGCCATTGCGATGGAAGGCGGTAGCCCCAGCAATGGCCCGGCGTCGCTCGATCCGTTTTTGGATAATGTCGAAAAAGAGGCCATACAACGCGCCTTGGAAAAGACGCAGTTTAATAAAACCGCAGCGGCGAAACTGTTGGGCATCAGTTTTAGACAGTTGCGTTATCGGTTGAAGAAGTTGGGGTTGGAGTGAGTATTGATTGACCAAATACAGTATATCTAGATTCCGTACGTAGCGCGTAGGGTGGGCACCGTTTCCCCAGGGCTGTCCCATTAAATTGTAGTTGACAGTGTTCTAATTGTATGTTTTTT
>CAKKRP010000070.1 GCA_919902765.1 Gammaproteobacteria bacterium
TAGCGTTAGGTTACGACGAATAAAATAACGGGCTGGAATGGACGGTTACCCTTCAGCCGCACCAACGATCACCGCCGGACTGCTATTGGGAATTGGTCGCGCAACTGCGGAAACGGCGGCCCTTATGTTCACTAGCGGATATGTGGATCGAATGCCAGATAGCTTTATGGATTCTGGAAGAGTACTGGCTGTTCATATTTATGATTTGACAATGAATGTTTCCGGAGGGGATGGAAATGCCTACGCCTCAGCACTTGTTTTGTTAGTAACTATTTGTGTCATAAATGTATTGGCGTTGGCTGCAACCAAGCAATGGCAAAGAAGAAAGCTGTGTTGTTAATTAAGGAGAGGATGCGCATGATTGAAGCAACTAAAAATGAACCTATGACGCGAGTATCATATACGCTAAATGGAAGCACGGTTACTTTACCTTGCTGTGTCTCGGCACCTTGTCTTCGGGTACGAAACTTGTCAGTTGAGTATTATGGTAAAAAAGTTTTAAGCAATGTTAGTCTAGATATTAACAGTGGTTGTATTACTGCTTTGATAGGGCCATCCGGTTGCGGGAAATCGAGCTTTCTTTCAACTTTGAATCGTTTGACTGATTTAATTCCAGGTGCCAAGGTAGAAGGGACTGTAGAATTAAATGGACAGAATGTTTTTTCGCGCTCTCTCAATGTACTTGGTTTGCGTAGAGATATAGGTATGATTTTTCAAAAACCAAACCCTTTTCCGCTGTCTATTTGGAAGAATATGGAGTTACCGTTGCGCGAGCAGGGTGTTAGTAATAAGTACATTTTACAGGAGCTAATTGAGACAGCGTTGAGGGATGTAGGTCTTTGGGAAGAAGTTAAAAATGATTTGAACAGATCTGCGCTTTTTCTATCCGGCGGACAGCAACAACGACTTTGCATTGCGCGGGCCCTAGTATTGAAACCAAAAATCTTATTGATGGATGAGCCTTGTAGTGCTTTAGATCCGATCGCTTCTGAGGTCGTAGAGCGCTTAATCATGAGTCTTCAAGGTGCATATACTGTAGTAATTGTTACTCATAACCTTGCCCAAGCAAGACGCATCGCAAACTATGCCGGTTTTTTTTGGGTTAAAGAGAATATTGGTACTCTGGTCGAATTTGATCAAAGTAAGCGTTTATTTGATGAACCAATTAATCCTTTAACCGCAGCCTACGTATCAGGGGCGAGTGGTTAGTCTCATACTTCGTCTGTATGATAGTAGGTTGACATACAGTGTTTGTCCACATCGCGCTGAGGACTCAGACGGAAATTTGGTTTTGGTCGGCGAAATTGGATGTCACTCGCATTGAGCCAGGGAGTCTCGCGCTACCGACTATGGCTTAATCTACTGAAATTGGATCGGACTCATTGGTTTAACCACGTTATATTAAAGGCAACACAATACCATTATATTACATGGGTAATTTCCGCATTGAGGAAAGTGGCCCAATCTGGTAAGGTGTGCAGGTTTTTACAGAGTCTCGCGATACCTCCATGGTCAAGTATATATTCGTCACCGGTGGCGTAGTTTCTTCATTGGGTAAGGGGATAGCGTCCGCCTCTTTGGGCGCCTTATTGGAGGCGCGCGGGCTCAAGGTCACCTTGCTCAAGTTAGACCCCTATATCAACGTCGATCCCGGCACGATGAGCCCCTTCCAACATGGCGAGGTGTTTGTCACCCAAGACGGCGCGGAGACGGATTTAGATCTCGGGCATTACGAGCGCTTTGTGCGCACGACCATGAGCAAAAAAAATAATTTCACCACCGGCCGCATCTATGAAAACGTCATCCGTAAAGAACGGCGCGGCGAATATCTCGGCGCGACCGTACAGGTCATTCCACATGTCACAGACGAGATTATTTACAACATACGCGCGGGTGCCGAAGGTCATGATGTGGCCCTGGTGGAAATCGGCGGCACGGTAGGGGATATCGAGTCATTGCCGTTTTTGGAAGCCATACGTCAAATGGGCACCGAGTTGGGGCGCAATGACGTGCTCTATATGCATCTGACCCTGCTGCCCTATGTGGTCACGGCGGGTGAGCTCAAGACCAAGCCTACGCAGCACTCCGTAAAAGAATTGCGCAGTATCGGTATCCAACCGGATATTTTAGTGTGTCGCGCGCAGCGGGCATTAGGAGAAGACGAGCGTAAAAAAATCGCCTTGTTTACCAATGTGCGCTCGGCAGCGGTATTTTCCGCGCCGGATGTCGATAGCATTTATAAAATCCCGTTGGTATTGCACGAACAAGGTTTGGATAGCGTCGTCGTCGATATGTTGGGCTTGCAAACCAAGCCCGCCGATTTGGCCGAATGGGAGGCGGTGATCAACGCGATCTCGCATCCCGAACGCAACGTTAATATCGGTATGGTCGGCAAGTACATGCATTTAACCGAATCCTATAAATCCCTGTCGGAGGCGTTGATACACGCCGGTATCCAAACGCGCACCAAGGTCAATATTTTTTATATCGATTCCGAAGATATAGAGCGCAATGGCACGGATATTTTGCATGACGTAGACGCGATTTTAGTACCTGGCGGGTTTGGAGAGCGTGGCATTGAGGGCAAGATACGCACGGTCAATTATGCCCGTATCAATAAAATCCCCTATTTGGGCATTTGTCTTGGCATGCAGGTCGCAGTGATCGAGTATGCACGCAATATGGCGGGGCTGACCGATGCCAATAGTACCGAATTCGCGCCCCACACCAAACACCCGGTCATCGCGATGATTACGGAGTGGATGTCGCGTCAAGGCGCGCTGGAAATACGTAGTAAAGACGCCGATATGGGCGGCTCTATGCGTTTGGGCGGGCAGGAGTGCCGCTTGATAAATGGCACGCGCATACGTGAGTTATATGGCAAAGAAATCATTGTAGAGCGGCATCGTCACCGCTACGAATTCAATAATTTTTATCGCGATACGTTAACGCAAGCGGGATTGGTGATGTCCGGATTATCCATGGACGGCAAATTAGTGGAGACGATCGAGATTCCCGGTCATCCGTGGTTTGTCGCGTGTCAATTTCACCCGGAATTCACCTCCACACCGCGCGACGGCCATCCGTTGTTTACGCAGTTTGTGGTCGCCGCGAATGCTAAAAAAGAAGAAATTGCCGCGCATTGAGTTTATGTTTTAAAAAAGCATTATTGCCAAATTTTGGCTTCACGAGATAGCAGGGTTTTAGGAGAAGTAGGTATGGAACTTTGCGGCCACGTGGTTGGATTAAATAAACCCATTTTTTTGATCGCAGGGCCGTGTGTGATCGAAAGCCTGTCTTTGGCCATAGATACGGCGGGCGCGTTAAAAGAAATGACCGACCGTTTAGCCATTCCCTTTATTTATAAATCTTCTTTTGATAAAGCCAATCGCTCGTCTGTTGCGAGTTTTCGTGGCTTGGGCCTAGAACAAGGCCTGAAAATTTTAGACGAGGTGAAACGGCAAATCGGCGTGCCGGTGCTGACCGATGTGCATGAAGACACCCCGTTGGCCGAGGTGGCAGCGGTAGTCGATGTGTTGCAGACACCGGCGTTTTTGTGTCGCCAAACAAATTTTATCAAAAATGTGGCGGGTCAAGGCCTGCCCGTAAACATCAAAAAAGGCCAATTTCTTGCCCCCTGGGACATGAAAAATGTCGTGGACAAGGCACGCGCTACCGGAAATCAACACATATTAGTATGCGAACGCGGCGTCTCCTTCGGTTATAATAACCTGGTGTCGGATATGCGCGCGTTGGCGGTGATGCGCGACACAGGGTGTCCGGTGGTTTTTGACGCGACCCATTCCGTGCAATTGCCGGGGGGCCAAGGTGACCGCTCCGGCGGCCAGCGCGAACACGTGCCAGTGTTGGCGCGCGCGGCGGTGGCGGCGGGTATTAGCGGGTTGTTTATGGAAACCCACCCCAATCCGGATCAAGCGCTGAGTGATGGTCCCAACGCATGGCCATTGTCGCAAATGGCGGAATTGCTCGCTGTGCTTAAAGAAATAGATGCCGCCGTCAAGGCGCAACCTTGGGCGGAAGCGGGAATAAAATAATAATAAGTGTGCGAGTTAAATCGCAACATCAGTGGGTGAGTGGGTGGGTTGTAACGATTTTTAAATTAGATTAGAGAGACTGCGATTAATGAGTAAGATTGTAGACATACGGGCGAGAGAAATAATTGATTCACGTGGTTACCCCACGGTGGAAGCGGATGTCATAGTAGAAGGCGGCGTCATCGGTCGAGCGGCAGTGCCGTCCGGTGCGTCTACCGGTTCGCGTGAGGCCCTTGAACTGCGCGATGGCGACATGCGCCGCTTCGGTGGTAAGGGCGTCATGAAGGCGGTGACCAATGTAAATTCATCCATACGTGCGGCCATTGTGGGCCAAAACGTCAATGCGCAATCGGTAATCGATAGAATCATGATCGATATCGATGGCACCCCTAACAAGGCGCGTTTGGGTGCGAACGCAATTTTGGCGGTTTCGTTGGCCGTTGCGCGCGCCGCAGCGCAATCGGCGGGTGTGCCGTTGTATCGCTATTTAGGCACTGCGCAAGAATTTATCATGCCGGTACCGATGATGAATATCATCAATGGCGGCGCGCACGCCGACAATAATATCGATGTGCAAGAATTTATGATACTCCCGGTCGGCGCGCCGACGTTTCGTGAGGCCGTGCGCTATGGTGCCGAGGTGTTTCATGCGCTTAAACAAGTGCTCAAAGCCAAAGGTCTCAATACTGCGGTCGGTGACGAAGGCGGCTTTGCGCCGGACCTGAAATCCAATGAAGAAGCGATCCAAGTGATCTTGGAGAGCATAGAAAAAGCGGGTTTTCGCGCCGGTGAAGATATCTTCTTAGGCGTGGATGTCGCGAGCTCGGAATTCTATCAAGATGGAAAATATCATTTAGAATCCGAAAACAAAAAACTCACCAGCGGCGAATTTATAGAATACCTCGAGTCATGGGTGAACAAATATCCTATCATCACGATCGAAGACGGTATGGCGGAAAACGATTGGGACGGATGGGCGCAATTGAGTCGTCGTTTGGGCAAACGCGTGCAATTGGTGGGCGACGATTTATTCGTCACAAACTCGGCGATTTTGCGCGAAGGCATACAGAAAAATATCGCCAATTCCATCTTGATCAAGGTCAATCAAATCGGCACCTTAACCGAAACATTAGATGCCATTGATACCGCTAAGCGCGCCAATTATACCTCCGTGATTTCCCATCGTTCAGGCGAAACCGAGGATACCACTATCGCCGATTTGGCGGTGGCGACCAGCGCCGGGCAAATCAAAACCGGATCGATGTCGCGTTCGGAACGGGTGGCGAAATACAACACGTTACTGCGCATTGAAGAAGAACTGCGCAATAAGACGCGTTACGCGGGCATGGCGGCGTTTCCCAATCTAAGTAAGCGGTAAACCCTATGAAATGGCTCACATTTGTATTGCTGGGCGTATTAGCGGTGCTGCAATATAAACTGTGGGTAGGCGAGGCGAGCGTGTGGACCGCCTCGCGTACCGAGTCAGCGATAGCGCAACAACGTGCGGAAAATCTGCGTTTAACCGATCGCAATAGCGCGTTGGAAGCGGAGGTCGTTGATCTCAAACAAGGTCATGAAGCGGCTGAAGAACGCGCCCGTAGCGAGTTGGGTATGGTGCGTAAGGGTGAAGTGTTTTTCCGTGTGGTTGAAAACTAGTGACGTGACTCATCAATGTCAAGGTTCGCGCTTGGTGGTTGTAGATGAGTGAAAAATATTGGGCCGTAGTACCCGCCGCCGGCAAAGGTACGCGTATGGGTATGGCGATGCCCAAGCAGTACCTCGAATTGGCGGGCAAACCGGTCATCGCGCATACCTTAGAGCGTTTGCTCGCCCATCCGCAAATGAGTGGCGCGGTCGTCGCATTGTCGCCTGATGATCCCATTTGGCCCACACTCAATATCCAAACTCCCAAACCTATTTATTCTACGCTAGGCGGTGACGAGCGATATTTTTCGGTGTTTAATGCGCTCAAACAGCTATCCGCTAGCGGCGCGCACGAACACGATTGGGTATTGGTGCATGATGCCGCGCGGCCGTGCGTGCGCGCATCCGATGTGACAAAACTAATAGCGAGCGTGGCACAGGATGACAACGGCGGATTGTTGGGTGTGCCGGTCAGCGACACCTTGAAACGTTGCGATGATACAGGCAAAATTTTCGATACCGTAGATCGTAAGGCGTTATGGCGCGCCTTGACGCCGCAAATGTTTAAGCTGCATTTGTTGCGCCTGGCCTTGCAAAACGTCATACAGCAAAACCTAAATGTGACCGACGATGCGGCGGCGATGGAATTATTAGGCTATCATCCGCAGATGGTTGAAGGCCATGCCGACAATATCAAAATCACGCGTGCGGAAGATTTGAAACTAGCCATTTTATATCTAGAAATGCAAGGAGACGAGCTATGCGCATAGGCCAGGGTTTTGACGTACATGCGTTAGTGGATGGGCGTCCATTGATCATAGGTGGAGTGAAAATTCCCCATGCGCGTGGATTGCAAGGCCACTCGGATGCGGATGTTTTACTTCATGCGATTTGCGACGCGCTGCTGGGTGCGTTGGCCTTGGGCGATATCGGTAAGCATTTTCCTGACACTGATCCACAATATAAAAATATGGATAGTCGCGTATTATTGCGGCGCGTGTATGCGTTGATTATAGAACGCCGGTATAAATTACTCAATTTGGATAGTACCATTCTGGCCCAGGAACCCAAAATGGCGCCGCATATTCCAAAGATGTGTGAAAACCTTGCCGCCGATTTGGGGCTTACGCTTGGCGATGTGAGTGTCAAGGCGACGACGACGGAAAAACTCGGATTCGTCGGACGTAGCGAGGGCGTCGCTGCGCAGGCGGTAGTATTATTGCGCCGGTTTTAAAAAGTTTTCGGACGAATCTGCCGACAGTAATTCTTCTCGGTCGCCGTGGACGACAATGGTTTTTCCCGCGACAGAAATCAATTTGTCGCGCTCAAAAATTTTCAGCACGCGTCCGACCATTTCACGACTACACCCGACAATGCGCCCTAATTCGGTGCGGCTGATTTTAATTTGCATGCCTTGCGGGTGGGTCAGCGCATCGGGTTGACGGCATAGTTCCAACAAGGTTTGCGCGATACGACCCGAGGCGTCCATAAACGCCAGGTGTCCGACCTTTTGATTGGCCTGCAATAGGCGTGTGGAAATATAACGCGCCAACAGGTAAATGATACGCGCGTAGTCATCTTTGAGTTCGTTGAGCGACAATTCTTCTAGGCGCTCATAAGTGATATGGGCAATGGTGCAATGGCTGCGCGTACGCACAGTCACTTCACGATTTTCACGCTTGACAAAAAGGCCGGTTTCGCCGATGAAATCACCAGGGTTTAAATAGCTTAAAATGATGTCTCCGCCCTCGTCGTTTTCCATGCTGACGGTTACCGCGCCCTCGATGATATAGAAAAGCGTATCTGCGGCGTCGCCGGGTTTAATGATGGCGCGTTTGGGGGTCAATTTACGCACAGTACAAAACTCAAGGAACTTCGTGAGTTCCACGTGAGAATTTTTTTCGTTAGTATTCAAGGCCATTTGTTGCATAATATGTCACATCGGCATGAGATAGTCGTACCCTTATCGGCAGTTTGACGGAAAAACTGAATACCCATGACACTGATCACACACACTGGTTACGCCGAATTACCCTATGCGCACGGTGGCCCGCCGGGAGAGGCGCGGGTCAAAGATAGACCCGAGGATTTTTGCGTCAGTGAAATACTGGGGTTTACGCCTGCGGGCAGCGGGCAGCATGCGTTTTTGAGCATTCAAAAGCGCGGCTTGACCACCGAAGAAGTGGCGCGACGTATTGCAAAATTTTGCGGGGTGCGCTTGCTCGATGTAGGCTATGCAGGGCAAAAAGATAAACATGCGATTACTACACAATGGTTTAGCGTGGATTTGCATAACGCGCCGGAACCCATGTGGGAGGGCTTGGATGACGCCGCATTGCGTATAGTGCAAACCACATGGCATACCCGCAAGTTAAAAGTAGGGGCCTTGCGCGGTAATCGATTTGAATTAATGTTGCGCGATTATTCTGCGGATTTTGGCGCCTTGACCACTCAAGTTGAAAAAATTCGCGTGCATGGG
>CAKKRP010000071.1 GCA_919902765.1 Gammaproteobacteria bacterium
AACGCATCTCTACAATTTATATTGAATCAGAATTTTTAATGGGACAGCCCTGGGAGTTTTTATGCTATCGATCTTCTATTTGGTGCGCGCGCAAGCCCCACGCGAACAAGGACAACACCTTCTTATTGGTATTACGCATCCGACGTATCGATGAGCGCATTAAGAGGCTCAAAAATTTAAACCCGACATCCGGGTGCTCTTCCAAAAAAGACATTAGCAGCGGCCCATCGAATACCCATAGATTACACTCCGTCACCGCAACCACGGACGCCGTGCGCTGTTCTTCGCCAAACAACACCACCTCGCCAAATATCTCGCCCGGCCCTAAGTCACACACACCAGGGGCCACTGAACGCTCCCCATCGACGACCATTCTGCCTATGACGCGCGCCCACCCGGACTGAAGTAAGTACACACCTTTCTCGGAGTCCTCCTGGGAAATGATCGCCCCGCCCGCCGGTACGTGACTGCGCCGCCAGTGCTCGCCTTCCTTAAAATGCGGATTTTCCAGCAACATTTGTTGAATCAGCTCGATCTGTCCAGCACTCGGTGACGCGGCCATGCAGTCCTCTACCAAAAGGATATACCAGGTTATCGGCCACGGTCGCCCTTTCATTATGTGAAGTCGCTCACAAAGGGTAGATCAACCCTCCGCCCGTTCTGCCGATGTATTTGCTTACAAATTCCGTGTATCATTTACCCCCTGTAGATTCCCACCAAAATAGCTCGGGAGCAAGCATGAAGATTACGATATTTGGATCCGGCTATGTCGGATTGGTCACCGGCGCCTGTCTAGCCGACGTTGGGAATGACGTTATCTGTGTCGATATCGATGCGCAAAAAATCAACCAGCTCAAGCAAGGCGAAATTCCTATATTCGAACCCGGCCTTACCGATATGGTGCATAAAAACACCCGCGACGGCCGTTTGCGTTTTACGACCGATGTCGCCGCAGGCGTGGCGCATGGCCTGTTTCAATTTATCGCGGTAGGCACCCCCCCCGATGAAGATGGGTCGGCGGACTTACAATATGTCACCGCTGTGGCCAAAGGGGTGGGCGTACACATGGACAGCTACCGCATTATTGTCAACAAATCCACGGTACCGGTAGGCACTGCCGATAAGGTGCGTACCGCAGTGCAAGCGGAACTGACAAAACGCGGTGTAAAAATAGAATTCGACGTGGTATCCAACCCGGAATTCCTTAAAGAGGGCGCCGCATTAGACGATTTCATGAAACCCGATCGCATCGTCGTCGGCTCCGACAACCCGCGCACTACCGAACTGTTGCGTGCGCTATATGCGCCTTTTAACCGCAACCACGAACGCATTATCAGCATGGATATCCGTTCTGCGGAATTGACTAAATACGCCGCCAATGCAATGTTAGCGACAAAAATAAGCTTTATGAATGAATTGGCGAATATCGCCGAGCGTTTAGGTGCGGATATAGAAAAAGTGCGCATCGGCATCGGCTCCGATCCGCGTATCGGTTATCACTTCATCTACCCCGGCGCGGGTTATGGCGGTTCTTGTTTTCCAAAAGACGTGCAGGCCTTAGAACGTACTGCACGTCAATATCAATATGACGCCTCTTTATTGCAAGCGGTGGAAAAGGTCAATTACAAACAAAAACAGCGCATATTCGCGAAAATTCATGCCCATTTTAACGGCGAATTGCGCGGCCGCACCTTTGCGTTATGGGGATTGTCATTCAAACCTAATACCGACGATATGCGCGAGGCCCCGGCCCGCGCCTTGATGGAGGCGTTATGGCAAGCGGGCGCGCGCGTCCAGGCCTATGATCCCGAGGCGATCGCCGAAACCCAGCGCATTTACGGCCAACGCGCCGACTTGCAATTCGGCGAGCACCCCGAGTCCGTCTTATCCGGTGCCGACGCGCTGGTGATCATGACCGAGTGGAAGGTCTTCCGTAGTCCGGATTTTGCAAATATCAAAAAAGTGCTGAAATCGCCGGTTATTTTTGATGGCCGCAACATCTATGACCCGGAATTCTTGCAGCGCGAAGGATTTACTTATTATGGAATCGGGCGCGGCACGCCGTGCGCGTAAAGGCATCGTAAAATAGTTGGATCGGGAGTTAAACCTGTGTTGAAAGTACAAGATACACGCATTGCGATTATCGGTTTGGGCTATGTGGGCTTGCCGTTGGCGGTAGAGTTCGGCAAGAAATTTCCGACCGTCGGGTTCGATATCAATACACATCGTATTGGCGAATTACAGGCGGGCCGCGATAGCACCCTTGAAGTGGACGCGGATGAATTGAAATCGGCGGCCCTGTTGGAATACAGCACTAATATTTCCGACTTGGAAAAATGTAATCTTTATATCGTGACCGTGCCCACCCCCATTGATAACTATAAACGCCCCGACCTGAGCCCGGTGATTAGCGCGTCTAAAACCGTCGGAAAAGCGCTCAAAAAAGGCGATGTCGTCGTCTATGAATCCACGGTGTATCCAGGCTGTACGGAAGAAATTTGTGTACCGTTATTGGAGACGCAATCGGGCTTGACCTTCAATAAGGATTTTTATTGCGGATATAGCCCGGAACGCATCAACCCCGGCGATAAAGAACACCGCGTGACCAATATTTTAAAAGTCACATCCGGTTCGACACCCCAAGTTGCGGACTACGTAGACGCGGTTTATCGTACTATCATCATGGCGGGCACACATAAGGCGAGCAGCATCAAGGTTGCCGAAGCCGCCAAGGTCATTGAAAATACGCAACGCGATGTCAATATCGCGTTGATTAACGAACTTGCGCTTATTTTTCATCGCTTGGGCATTGATACCCTGGAGGTGTTAGAGGCGGCGGGCACCAAATGGAATTTTCTGCCGTTTCGGCCTGGATTGGTCGGCGGTCATTGCATAGGCGTAGACCCCTATTATTTGACGCACAAGGCCCAAGAAATCGGTTACCACCCGGAGGTCATCCTCGCCGGTCGCCGCATCAATGACAATATGGGTTCTTATGTCGCCGATAACGTGATCAAGCTGATGACGCGTAAACGCATACTCGCGGTCGATGCGAAAATTCTGATTTTAGGCCTCACATTTAAAGAAAACTGTCCTGATCTGCGCAATACGCGGGTCGTGGATATCATCAAAGAGCTGCAAAATTTCAACGCCCACGTCGATGTCTATGATCCATGGATCAATGCCCAGGAGGCCATGCATGAATATGGCGTCAAACCCATCGCCGCCCCGCAACCGGGCCAATACGACGCAGTCATACTTGCGGTTGCACACCATCAATTTAAGGCCTTGGGCATCCAAGGCATACGCGCCTTTGGCAAGGCGAATTGCGTAATTTATGACGTTAAATCTTTGTTGCCTCGCGATCAAGTCGATGGGCGGCTGTAATCTCACACTAGGATCATTATGCGTATTTTAATTACCGGCACCGCCGGATTTATCGGCAATACCCTCGCATTGCGTTTATTGGCGCGCGGCGATGCAGTGATAGGCATTGATAATGTCAACGATTACTACGATCCGGCATTAAAAGAAGCCCGCCTGGCGCGTATTAAAAACCACGCGCAATTTTCTGAAGAACGTATAAATTTAGAGGATCGAACCGCCGTCGAACGCGTGTTTAAACAACACAAACCGCAACGTGTAGTCAATTTGGCAGCGCAAGCGGGCGTACGTTATTCATTGGTAAATCCCTATGCGTATATCGACGCCAACATCATGGGTTTCATGAACATCCTTGAGGGATGTCGCCACCATGACGTAGAACATTTGGTATATGCGTCGTCCAGCTCGGTCTATGGCGCCAACACCAATATGCCGTTTTCGGTGCATCATAATGTCGATCATCCGTTAAGTTTATATGCCGCGTCTAAAAAAGCGAATGAGCTAATGGCGCACACCTACAGCCATTTGTACCGCATTCCAACCACCGGCCTGCGTTTTTTCACCGTTTATGGGCCGTGGGGACGCCCCGATATGGCGTTGTTCATTTTTACACGCAATATCTTGGCGGGCGAACCGATAGATGTATTCAATCACGGTAAACACCGCCGCGACTTTACTTATATCGATGATATCGTGGAAGGCGTGATCCGCACCTTGGATCGCGTACCCGGCGCCGACGCCCAATGGAGCGGCGACCATCCGGACCCCGCCTCCAGTCTCGCGCCTTATCGCATCTACAATATCGGTAATAACCAACCGGTGGAACTCGCCTATTACATCGAAACACTCGAAAAGGCCTTGGGGAAAAAGGCGATAAAAAAATATTTACCGTTGCAGCCGGGCGACGTGCCGGCAACTTATGCGGACATCGAGGCCTTGCAACAAGATGTCGGATTCAAGCCCAATACGCCTATCGAGACAGGGATTGCGCGATTTGTAGAATGGTATCGCGGGTATTACGGAATTTGATCAAAGAAGAATGCGGCGGCGACACGTTGATCGTCGTCGCCGGGCCATGACGTACCGGCGGCTTTTTCGTCCCAACGCCGAATACGGCCTTGCCGCCCGTCCGCAGCGCCATCCAATTGTACGTCCAGCATTTTAGCTAAGCGTACGGTGACATTGTAAACAACCATCACATTCACTTTCCCGGTCGCCAATTGCGCGGAACCGACGTGAAACACGCCTCCGCCAGTATGCTTGGCCGCCACATTATTGGGCGCGCCATAGACCCACAAACGCGCCATACGTAAATCGGAAAATATTGAATTTTGATCTTCTTCGGCGAATTCCGACTGACAGGATTCGTTCTTCGGCACCACCGCAGGCGACAACTGCACCGACGCTTGTACGACGTGTTCAGGCAGATACGCAAATTTACCGTCGCGGTCACAATCCCCCGGCCAATAACGCTTTTTATCTTTGTATTCCCATAAGGCGTTTTCCACCGCCTTCAATTCGCGTAACAAACGTTTGCCCTGCATGAGGGCAAGCATATCGCCGCCTTTGAATCCGACCAATAAAATAACCAACGCGCACACGACGATCACGGCAATCATGACTGGATTCCATGTCCTGCGTTCCCGCCACGTATGTGCGCTCTGCCACCGCAATGTTGTTGACTCCCTTCACCGTTGATTAGTGTGTCGCTTATGTTATCGACCAGTCCACCAAACCACTGTAATATGTACCAAGCACGACTAATCCGAATGCAATCCTATACCACGCGAAAACGGTAAAATCATGACTGCTAATGTAGCGTAGCAACCAGCGCACGCACAAAAATGCGGCGATAAACGATGTAACAAAACCCACTATCCACATATCCAGATCGGCGCCATTCAGCAAGGCGCGTCCTTTATATAACTCATAAACCGTTGCGCCTATCAGCGTGGGCATGGCTAAAAAAAAGGTGAACTCAGTCGCCGCCTTGCGGCTCAAACCAAAAAATAACCCGCCGATAATCGTCGCACCGGAGCGCGATGTTCCCGGAATTAAGGCCAGCGCCTGCGCCAAGCCGACTTTGAGCGCGTCCTTCCAAGTCAAATCGTCTACGGTGTTCACACTCACCGTATGCCGGCGCCGTTCCGCCCACAAGATGAATACGGCGCCCACAATGGAGGTCATCGCCACCGTAATAGGATTAAACAACGCCGCCTTAATGTGTTTACCGAACAACATGCCAATGATCGCCAATGGCAAAAATGCGATAAATACATTTAACGCAAAGCGACGCGCCGCGACTTCGCTAAACAATCCGCCAATAACCGTAGCGATTTTGACGCGGTATTCCCACATCACGGCAAGTATCGCCGCAGACTGGATGACGATTTCGAACAACTTGCCACGTTCATCATTAAAATTGAGCAAACTACCCGCGACTATCAAGTGACCTGTGCTGGAGATGGGTAAAAATTCGGTAACACCTTCGACCACGCCTAGAATTGCCGCTTTTAACAACAACATTAGATCCATTATTTTTTACCACCTGTGTAGATTATGAAATTGGCGCACTCACTATATAGCCTGACAGCGCCGAAAATCCTACCCAACGGTAAAAAAACCAAATACACTCCACCCATATCATCGCCCCTGGATTGTAAAATTCAGCAATTGCTGGGCCGTTATTTTACACACTCAGGGCGTAAAATCCATTTTTTGCAAAGCATAGGCCAAATATAAGACTTGCCGTACCCACTAGCGAGCGCTACTATGAAAATGTTGCACATATGATGGGATACACATGCGTATACGACTAGGCGTAATCGTCATGGCTGGCGTGTTGGCACCGTGGGCTTTGCACGCAGAAATTCCGGCCAATGATGCCGCCAGCGAAGTGATGTTACCAGGCTTTCAAGGCATACTCGCCGACCAATTGCCGGAACACGATGGCCCTGGCGCAACGTTATATCAACGCTATTGCAGCCAATGTCACCGCATGGTCTCTCCCGCCAAACACAGTGTATCGGAATGGAATGCCGTACTGACGCGTATGCGCGTTAAAATAAAAGGCACTGGAAAAATACTACCCAGCGACAGCGATTGGGCTGAAATCCTAGGCTATTTGCAACACCACGCCCGCAAATAACCGATCTATCCACGTAGCGCTTTGATATATTTCACTTTTTAATCATCACGCAGCCACACCTAAGCGGCGGTCGTATCGTTGCGCACGGCTTTTTCCAATGACGGCATTTTTAAATCCCCTTCGGTATCTTCTGCGCCGAAACGTACATCCACCTCCAACCCGCCATAGGCCGAGGTTTCTAAATTGACGCGCAGTTGGTGCAATTCGGAAATGCGCCGCACAATAGACAAACCGAGGCCGCTGCCCGTGGCCTTGGTACCCAACAAACGGTAAAACCGTTTAAATACTTTATCCCGCTCATCGGGCGGAATGCCGGGACCGCTATCCGCGACACGCAATAAAATGATCTCATCTTCGCGTAGCAACGCGACTTCTATGATGCCCTGTGCGGGCGTATAGCGAATGGCGTTGTCCACCAAATTACGCAACAATACGCGTATCGCATCGCGATTTGCGCGTACAAACTTGCCGCGCGTGCCGGACAAGCTAACTTCAATCTGTTTTTCAAGCGCCGTCGGCACTAAATCGCTCAATACGTCCTCAGCCAATATAAACAGATCGAAACGCCGCACATCGGTCGCTGCGGTTTGCGGATCGAGGCGCGCCAGCGTGAGCAATTGCTCTACCAGGTGTGTCGCACGATTGACACCGCGCAACACTTTACGCAAGGCCTCCTGCGCGTCCATATCCCCTTTGGCCTGCAAGGCGACCTCGGCTTGGGTTTTTAAGGCGGCCAAGGGGGTACGCAATTCATGCGCGGCGTCTGCGGTAAAACGCCGTTCTTGCTCAAACGTACCCTTGAGATTTTCAAACATGTGATTGATGGCGTCCGTCAACGGCTTGGCCTCCACCGGCACGTCGAAATCGGCCAGCGGATCCAAATGGCCGGGCGCGCGCGAATTCATCTCCTTAGCGATTTTATCTAATGATTTCAAGCCCCAACCGATGCCAAACCAAATAAACATGGCCAATATCGGCAACGACAAAATGATCGGCCACAAGGTTCGCATCACGACCGTGTCGGCGAAATCCCGCCGCGCACCAAAACGCTCCCCGACATGTACCGATATTTTTTCGTCCGCCGATTGCACGGCGTAGACACGCCACTGCGTACCTTCAAAATTGACATCGCTATAGCCATCGATCACGCGTGTCAAAGGCGATACCGGTGCGTTCTCCGAGCGCATGACCAGCACCGCTTTATTTAACCACACCTGAAACGCCAGCGTTTCTTGATATTCCAGATTGCTGAAACGCGCGCGCGTCGCGATGATCGCGCCCATTTCCTCGCGTTCACGCGGATTCCACTGATTGCGAACTTGATGTTCGCTAATGGCGAAGAGCACTTGCGCCGCCTGCGCCAGACGCGCATCTAAGATTTGTTCTACTTCATGATGCGTATCGAAATAACTCACCACCGCCGCAACCAACCATACCAGCGTGGTCGCGCCTAACGTCGTAAGCAGTAAAACTCGGCGTATCGAGGGGCCCATTAAAGTCGTTATCAATCCCGCTGAAAGGGCCCACATACTTTCATCACCAGCTTTAAAAAAACTTAAGAAAGATGCATTGCGCAAAACTTTCTGTGGACTATTTTTTTATATCGACAAGCAGTCGAGTTGCGCTAAAAAATGCATCACCATGCGAAAAAATTGCGCTCATTTTCATCTTCAGTTCATTTATCAAATAATAAAAACTAACACTTATTCAGCTATTTTTTAGACTTTGTCTATTATATACCCGACACCACGTATAGTGCGTATCAGTTCCGCACCCAGTTTTTTGCGCAAATGATGGATATGCACTTCGACGGTATTGCTTTCGACTTCATCGTTCCACGCGTAAAGACCTTCTTCCAAGCGGCTGCGCGACAACACCTTGCCGCGATTTTCGAGCAACAACTGCAAAATCGTAAATTCACGCGGCGAAATGTCTACGACCAGTCCATCGACGCTGACTTGATGCGCGGCCGGATCGACCTCAAGACGATTATGGCGTATCACCGGCGTAGAACGTCCGCCGCGTCTGCGCAACAACGCGCGTATACGCGCCGCCAACTCGACTAAATCAAAAGGCTTGGTAAGATAATCGTCCGCCCCATTATCCAATCCCTTGACCCTATCGACCACCGTATCGCGCGCGGTCAAAATGAGTACCGGCATATCATTGCCTTGCAAGCGCATATTTTTCAGCACCTCGGAGCCCGATTTTTTGGGCAACCCCAAGTCGAGCACTATGAGCTCATATTGATTGGTTTTGAGCGCCAATTCGGCCGCTTCGCCATCTTCCACCCAATCGACCGCATAGCCTTCCTGCGTTAGACCCGCCTTGATGCCATCACCCAATAACGTATCATCTTCAACTACTAATAAACGCATATGCCCTGTCCTCGCAACGCGAACCTAGCCTGCCCATCCCATAAGCTATCGACCTAAACCAAAATCCCTTGAATTATAACGCGTTGAGGATGCCAAGCCTAGCACGACTCGCCAACGCCCGTCCGCGCTTACAATAACATACCCCGCACCCATAATATTACCGGCTACCTTGATATCGACACGTCTTACCCCCATTAACACCTCATCTCCCAACTGATTTGAAAGCGACTCGCCTATGCGCATGGACAAACTCACCAGCAAGTTTCAAACGGCCTTGGCGGATGCTCAAAGCCTCGCCTTGGGCCGCGATCATTCTTTTATAGAACCCGTACACCTCATGGTCGCGCTGCTCGACCAGCAAGGAGGTACGGCGCGCCCGCTGCTCACGCGCGCCGAGATCAATGTCAATCAATTCCATACCCAACTCAATGAGGCCATAGACCGCATGCCCACCGTGCATGGCGACGCGGGCGGCGAGGTGCATGTTTCCAACGATCTGGGACGCTTGCTCAACCTCACGGATAAACTCGCCCAGCAACGCAAAGATGCCTATATTTCCAGCGAATTATTCATACTCTCGGCCCTTGATGATCGCGGCGCCTTAGGCGAACTGCTACGCAAAAACGGTGCAAACAAAGGCAATATCGAGCGCGCCATCATCGAACTGCGCGGCGGCGACAAAGTAACCAGCCCTGAGGCTGAAGAGCATCGCCAAGCACTGAAGAAATATACCGTAGACCTTACCGAACGCGCAGAGCAAGGCAAACTCGACCCCGTAATCGGACGTGACGATGAAATTCGGCGCGCCATCCAAGTGTTGCAACGCCGCACCAAAAATAATCCCGTCCTCATCGGTGAGCCGGGGGTGGGTAAGACCGCCATCGTTGAAGGCTTGGCGCAACGCATTATCAATGGTGAAGTGCCGGACGGCCTAAAAAACAAGCGTATTCTATCGTTGGATATGGGCGCGTTGATCGCGGGCGCGAAATATCGCGGCGATTTTGAGGAGCGTTTAAAAGCGGTTTTAAATGAACTGTCAAAACAGGAAGGCCAAGTAATATTGTTTATCGACGAATTACACATCATGGTCGGTGCCGGCAAGGCGGAAGGCGCGATGGATGCGGGAAATATGCTTAAACCCGCCCTCGCACGCGGCGAATTGCATTGCATAGGCGCCACGACGCTGGATGAATATCGCCAATATATCGAAAAAGACGGGGCCTTGGAGCGGCGTTTTCAAAAGGTTTTGGTCGATCAACCGTCGGTGGAAGACACCATCGCTATTTTACGCGGCCTGAAAGAAAAATATGAGGTACATCACGGCGTAGAAATCACCGATCCGGCCATCGTCGCGGCGGCCGCCTTATCGCATCGCTATATCGCGGATAGGCAATTGCCGGACAAGGCCATAGACCTGATCGACGAAGCGGCGTCGCGCATCCGCATGGAAATCGATTCCAAACCTGAAGAAATGGATAAACTCGATCGACGTTTGATTCAGCTCAAAATCGAGCGTGTCGCGCTTCAAAAAGAATCCGACGAGGCGTCACGCAAACGCTTAAAAACAATAGAAGAGGAAATTGAAAAATTGGGACGCCAATATTCCGACTTTGAAGAAGTTTGGAAATCCGAAAAGGCGCAATTACAAGGCGCGCAACACGTAAAAGAAGAATTGGAGCGCGTACGCGGCGAATTGGAAACGGCACGCCGTTCGGGTAATCTCACGCGCATGTCGGAACTGCAATATGGCCGCATCCCGGAACTGGAAAAAAAATTGGCCAGCGCGCAATCGGCGCAACATTCCACGCAACCTAAACTACTGCGCAATCGCGTTAACGAGGAAGAAATCGCCGAAGTCGTGTCAAAATGGACCGGCATTCCGGTGACTAAAATGCTCGCAGGGGAACGTGAAAAATTGTTGCGCATGGAAGATGAGCTATGCAAACGCGTCGTCGGCCAGGATGAGGCGCTCGCCGCAGTGGCCAACGCCATACGACGTTCACGCGCCGGGCTTTCCGACCCTAAACGGCCGCACGGATCATTCTTGTTTTTAGGCCCGACAGGGGTCGGCAAGACGGAATTGACCAAGGCCTTGGCGGCGTTTTTGTTCGATACCGAAGACGCCATGGTACGCATAGACATGTCGGAATTTATGGAAAAACATTCGGTTGCGCGCCTCATCGGCGCCCCGCCGGGTTATGTAGGTTATGAAGAAGGCGGTTATCTCACCGAGGCCGTGCGCCGTAAACCATATTCCGTCATCTTGCTCGACGAAGTGGAAAAGGCCCACCCTGATGTGTTTAATGTGTTGTTACAGGTATTGGATGACGGCCGCCTCACCGACGGTCAGGGTCGCACGGTCGATTTTCGCAATACCGTGATCGTGATGACATCCAATTTGGGGTCGCAGATCATCCAAGAACTCGCTGGCGAGCGCACGGATGCGCGCGATAACGCGGCGCCGGGAGCGGATGTCGATGATAAACATTACGCTGAGATGAAACGCGCCGTAATGGAAATCGTTGCCACGCATTTTCGCCCCGAGTTTATTAATCGCGTCGATGAAACCGTGGTGTTTCGTCCCTTAGGCCGCGCGCAAATTCACAACATCACCAAAATTCAAATCCGTTATTTACAGCAACGTTTGCAAGATCGTGACATGGATATCGAGCTGACAGATGCCGCGCTCGATAATTTGGGTGCCGCCGGTTATGATCCCGTGTATGGCGCGCGGCCGCTTAAGCGCGCGATACAACATCGTATCGAGAATCCGTTGGCGCAACAAATTCTGCAGGGGCATTTCGTGCCTGGGGACAAGATCATGGTGGATGTCGAGCATGGCGAACTGCGGTTTAGGAAATAACCCAATCGCCCTACCCCCTTTACCACGGGGGTTTAGGCGGCCAAGATTCCCAACGAAATCAGTCAACATACACTTATTATTTATACATATATAATTGACAAGTGATAGTTGAAGTGGTCTAATTATTTACGTACTCTTAAGCCTAATTAACCTTAGTTAACTTAATGGTATAAAACTTTATTGTATTCGGCCGATCTTAATAGTTGTTCAGTGGATGAGATAAGGAGACGCAACATGTTCTATATCGTAATCGCGGTAGGTTTGTATCTGTTTCTCTCGTCAGTCTACGAGGGTTTACGTCACTAAATATATATTTGATAGTTAAACAAAAAACGGCGCTTCGGCGTCGTTTTTTGTTTTGCCTTTTGACGGGCGCGGGCGCTACAATAGCTAATCCCCCCTACCTAGCGAGGTCGCGCCAGATGTCTAGCCACCAAAACCAGCCCGATTGGGACAAAATGGCCGAAAAATTCGATATTTGGCTACCCCAGATCGCCCCTGTGGGTGAGGCATTGATCGCCGCATTGCAGGCCCAACCCGGCGATAAGATCCTGGATGTGGCCTCTGGCACTGGCGAGCCTGCCCTGACCCTTGCCCAGCGCATGGGTAACCATATCTCCATCACAGGCATCGATGCCGCTGCGGGCATGGTGCGCGTCGCCCAGGGCAAGGCCAAAGCGGCCCGTCTGAGCAACCTCCAATTTGAAACCATGCCTGCCGAACACCTCAGCTTTAAAGACAATAGTTTTGATAAGGTGTTATGCCGTTTTGGCGTTATGTTATTCCAAGATTCACTGCAAGGCCTTAAAGAGATGCACCGCGTGTTAAAACCCGGTGGACGCATGGCGATTGCGGTGTGGGGGCCGCCGGAAAAAATGCGCACGCTGTATTGGATGTACCACGCGCTGAAAGATAAATTGCCCGATGGCTTGCATCCGCCTTTGGCCAAGATCAGCTCATTAGGCCCCGAAGGCGTGTTGGCCGATCACTTAAAACGCGCCGGATTCGTGCAACACAAAATCGAATTGCACACGTTGGAATATTCGTTTCCAACCTTTGATGCGTACTGGAATGCAACCGAGGCCTCGGGTGTGATCAAACAACAATTTGACGCATTATCCAATGCCGATCGCAAATTATTCCGTGATGAAATCGCCCAATTTGCACAAGAATTCGTCACTGAAAAAGGCTTGGCGGTACCGCATGAATGGTGGTTGGCGGTGGCGGTGAAATAAGGTGTTTTACGCGAACGAAATCGGGCTACCTATGCCAGTAAGCGCCTGTTTTTTCGCAACTCATGGCGAATTGGCAACGTTATGACCCGCGCAACGGCAATGCGATTACGATCCATGTTCGCTCTTCCGGGATTTATGACCTCGCCTTGCGACTACGCGACGGGTTCAGGCCAACGCCGCCGCCCACAAATCCGCTAAATAAACGGCATTTGTCGCATGTATTATACTATCGGTGCTCCACACACGGCGTACCCCGGCGTGATGAATCTTCTCCAGTGCATGATGCGCGAACAACGGGTGTGTCACTGCGAGATCGATATTTAAAACTCCCTGCGCGCGCAATAACTCACAGATGGCGACTACCGTACCGCCGCTGCTGACCACATCATCCACGAGCACGACATCACGCCCCTGCCAAGGCATATCCGGCAATTGTATGCTTACCCGTTCGTCACCTACGCGCACTTTAGTCGCGACTGCGTAATCCAACTGCGCGGTAACCGCCATATTGCGCACCCACTGCGCCGATTCCGCGTCCGGCCCCAATAAATACGGATGGCCGCCCTGCGCGCGTACAAACGCACCTAAACTCGCCGCCGCAGTGAGATTAACGGCGCGGCGCGCGGGTATGGCGACGCTCAACTCATGCGTGCGGTGTAAATGCGCATCTATGGTATAAACCGCATCGAATAAATCCGCCAACCAGCGCCCGATAATCTTTTGGCTGACCGCCTCACCAGGGATATTTTCCGCATCTTGACGCATATAACACAAATAAGGTGCGATTAAACTGATTTGACGCGCGCCTTTGTCACGCAAAGTTTGCGCGGCCAGCATCAATTCAATTAATTTTTCATTGGGCTGCGCTAAACTGCGATAAAGAATGACATGCGGCGCGCTATCCAACGGCACACGCACCAACACCTCGTCATCGGGAAAACGATGTGTTTCGATTACGCGACAATTGCAATTTAGCGCCGACGCTAGACGTCGCGCGGCGGTAAGATCTTCGGCAAAACACATGATTTCTCGACTAATCGCCATCAAAACTCCACAAAGGCCTTAGGCACATCCTCCACCTCACCGACTTGGTATCCCGCCATGTGTTGGGAATAACTCAACGCAAACTGGTAATCCGCCGGATATTCGGCATAAACGCGATATAAGGGCTCATGTACTTCCACACTATCGCCCAATTTTTTTAACAAATCGACACCGGCGCCCTTGGCGCTCGGCGCACCTGCCAAGCGCGCAAGACGGGCCATGCAAAAATTGTCTATTGCGGTGACCACGCCACTGCGTTGCGCCGCGATCTCAAAACTAAATCTGCCGAGTGGAACAGGCGTTTTTTGCGCGCCCTGTGCATTAATAATGGCGTTTAATTTTGCCAGCGCGCGCCCCGAATCCAGGATATCGCGTGCGATGCCGTAACCGTATCCGCCACGTACGTCCGGATCGAACTCAATGATACGACCGGCCAAACGCAAGGACTTTTGACGCAGATCCGCAGGCGCATCGGGATGATTTTGCAATACTTGCATCACATCGCGCGCCTCCAATACAGGGCCGATGCCACGCCCTATCGGTTGACGCCCGTCGGTGATGATGCATTCCAGATGTATCCCCATGCGATCACCGACGAACTCAAACAATTTGCGTAAACTCAGCGCTTGACGCATTTGGCGCACCTTGGCGGTCGGTCCGACGGGGATATCAATCAATAAATGTGTAGACCCTGCCGCAAGTTTTTTAGATAAAATCGACGCGATCATTTGTCCTTGCGAGTCTATCCCCAACGGCCGCTCGACCGCGATTAACATATCGTCCACCGGCGCCAAACGCGCCGTGCCGCCCCACGCCAAACATCCGCGATGTTGACGCACGATTTGATGCAATTTTTCCGGCAGTAATTCTACTTGCGCCAACACCTCCATCGTATCCGCCGTACCGGCGGGCGAGGTAATCGCGCGACTGGAAGTCTTAGGCATCAACATGCCATGCGCGGCGACGATGGGCACGACCAGCATGGAGGTGCGGTTGCCGGGCAACCCGCCTATACAATGTTTATCGACGACCAAGGATTCGTCCCAGTTGAGACGCTCACCGGATTCCAACATCGCGCGCGTTAAATGCCATACCTCATCGCGATCTAATCCGGTTTGACCGGAGGCGACAAGAAACGCGGCCATTTCCATTTTTGAATAGCGGCTGTCATTGATATCACGCGTAATGGCCGAATAATCCGCATAACTCAGCCGTTCACCGTTAATTTTACGCCGCACGGCGTCCATTGAATCCGGCGGCTCGGCATGCGCAATATGCACCAGACTGTCGTCGGCGATTCCAAACACCTTAAACGCATGTTCGGATAGACCGAGCTCATCCGGACCGACAATCTTTGCATCATCGACCACATTCAGCACCGCCAGCACGCGCTGACCGTTGTTGCTGATTTCAACTTTGGACAAGGCCTGAAATCCTTCGGCGCGATATACCGCACAATCGCGATGCAGATAGGCGACGTTCTCTCGATAGGTGTCTATGCCCAAACGCCGTAGATGCAACGCGCCCACATGGGTGCTACTGGTGTCCTTAGGTTTGTGCGTTTTGGTCATAGGATGTCCCCGTTAAACCGTAGCGCCGACTGAAGCATTGGCGGGACGCTGCTCTTGTTGCAATTGCCACATGTGCGCGTACACGCCTTTAGCGGCGACCAATGACTGATGCGTGCCGCGTTCTACGATACGCCCTTTATCCAACACCAATATTTGATCGGCATCGACAATAGTAGACAAACGATGGGCGATGACCAAGGTGGTATGATTCGCTGCAACCTCCGCGAGCGCGCTCAATATGGCCTGTTCCGATTTAGAATCCAAGGCCGAGGTCGCCTCGTCAAACACCATGATTTTTGGATTTTTTAAAATCGTGCGCGCGATCGCCACGCGCTGCTTTTCGCCCCCGGAAAGCTTCAACCCGCGCTCCCCGACTTGCGTTTCATACTGCGCGGGCAGGTGTACAATAAAATCGTGGATATGCGCTAAACGCGCCGCGCGTTCTATCTCGCTTGCGGCGGCCTGCGGTTTGGCATAGGCGATATTGTAATAGATCGAATCATTGAACAAGACGGTATCTTGCGGCACTATGCCTATCATCGCCCGCACCGAGGCCTGTGACATTTCGCCGATGTCTTGTCCGTCAATAAAAATATGCCCGCTGCTGACATCGTAGAAACGAAATAACAATCGGCCCAACGTCGATTTACCGCTACCGCTAGGCCCCACGACGGCGAGTTTTTTCCCCGGTGCAATCTCAAAACTCACGTCGTAGAGTATTTGGCGTTCCGGTTGATAAGAAAAATCCACGTGTTCAAAACGCACCGCCCCGCCGCTTACGCGGATCTCCGGGGCGCCGGGTTTATCCTGCACCTCGGCATTCTGCCGCAATAATGAAAACATACGCTCCATATCGGCCATCGAGTGTTTTATTTCTCTATACACAAATCCTAAAAAATTGAGCGGCATATACAATTGCAATAAAAACGCATTTACCATTACCAAATCGCCCAAGCTCATGCTGCCGTCCACGACGTGTCGGGCCGCCAGCGTCATAAGCGCCGTTACGCCGATGGCGATAATAGTGCCTTGGCCGGTATTCAATAAGGATAGCGAGGTCTGATTGAGCACTGCGGCGCGTTCCAGCTTGGCGAGATTTTCATCATAGCGTTGCGCCTCGTAATCTTCGTTACAAAAATACTTGACTGTCTCGTAGTTTAATAAACTGTCGATCGCGCGCGTGTTGGCCTTGGAATCGAATTCGTTCAATTGGCGGCGATGGCTCATGCGCCATTCCGTTATATATAACGTATACGTCACATAGGCGACGATAGTGCCCAGCGTAATGAATGCAAAAGTGACTTCGTATTTATTCAACAAAATAGCCGTCACCAAACCGATTTCGGCCAGTGTCGGTAAAATATTGAACAATGTAAAATTCATCAAAAATACGATGCCGCGCGTGCCGCGCTCAATATCGCGCGATACGCCGCCGGTTTGGCGTTCTAAATGAAAACGCAGCGCCAAGGAATGCAGGTGCCGAAACACGCGCACCGCGACACGCCGTATCGCGCGCTGGGTCACGTTGGAAAACACCACGTCGCGCAATTCGCCAAACAGCGAAGCACTCAAGCGCAGCAAGCCATAGCCGATCAGCAAGGCCAATGGCAATACCAGCATTGGATTGCGCGTTGTGTCTAATTGATCGACGATATCCTTGAGTAACAGCGGAACCGATACATTGGCGAGCTTGGCGGCCACCAATAACGTCATCGCGATTGCGACACGCACTTTAAATTCTTTAAGATATGGAATCAGTTCGAGTATTGCGCGCCAATCGCCGGGGTGCGTTTGCGGGAGTTCACGACGACGACTTACCATATTGGGATGCCCACGCTATAATGAAAAAAGATAAACTATTATCACTGTTAACCTGTTCATCGCGCAACCGCTATCAAGAAGGCGGTGGCAGCGTAGCGTACCCCCTTGAAAATCAAGCTATGCGACCCCATATCCATCACGAGTTTAATCTAATTTTTGAGCATACCTATGCCGACCTATGAATATCAATGCACAACCTGCGGGCACGCCTTAGAGGCCTTCCAGCGCATGTCCGACGCTCAGTTGACCGATTGCCCGGCCTGTGGCAAACCCACACTGGAAAAAAAAATCTCTGCGAGCGGCTTTCAGCTCAAAGGGACGGGTTGGTACGAAACGGATTTCAAAGGAAAAACCAAGAAAAAGACGGATACGGAAACCACTGTCGATAGTAAATCGACAGACAAAAGTGCAACGCCGGACACCCCTGTTGCGACTGACACCAAACCGAAGCCTAACCCTGGCGAGGGCGTGTGAATATTATCGGCGTCGCCGGGCGATGCCCAAGCCCGTCGTCATAGCGGGACTATTTGCGATTACCTGCGGGGGCAACGAGGCGCGTCAGAAATTCTAAATAAGCCGAATCTTCCCAATCGCGCCCACCCAAGGCCCGGTAATGCACCATGCCCTGAGGGTCTACTAAAAATGTGGACGGCAATCCGCGCGGCTGCCAATGTTCAGTATTGCTTCCATCGGGATCGCGCAATGAACTAAGATCGGTGGCGATCCCGCCGAGGAATTCAAAGATCGCATCGTCGGAATCGGCGACATTGACGACAAAAAATCGCAAATCCTGTCCTTGCATACGCTTTTGCAGTTGCGCAATGTGCGGCATCTCGCGCCTACACGGGATGCACCACGACGCCCAAAAATGTACAAACGCCCAATGGCCCCGCGCGGTCGCGAGATCGACCGTCGCGCCGGCATCATCGATAACCACCAGCGCTGGTGCCGGATAAATCACGACTTCGCGGATACCCGCAGGTAAGGCAGGCCCCTTAGGTGGCTTCGCGGACGCCGGTGGTGCGCCTAAGACGGCACCGATAACGGCTAAAATCAATGCGTATCGTGTGCGCACTGTACCCCCTTTATCTGCACTCGCTTCGCGGTAGCGGCATGCAAGCCACCGGCCGCAAAGGACATGGTGACCTCAAACGGCGCATTAAAGGCCGCTAAGGTAATATTTCCACCTACGCTCTCGTTAGGTTGCAGGTCTAAGGTTTCCGGCAATAACGTCCAACGAAACGTCGCACGCGAGTTGGCCGGGGCACCCATCCGCTCCCATAGTTTAAACCATTGCGCACGTGTCACACGCGTAACTAAGCCGCTTTCCGCAACAAAAGACCAACGCGCCAGATCCATCAATAACACATGCGCGGTCTTATTGCGTATACTCCATACAATAAAACATTGGTTGCGCGTGGCATCTATCATGGGCTTGGGAAACCCCCTGCCCTCATAAAACGATGCCACTTGGTCCGGCGAACGGTTGAATGCGGAGATCTCCAATTCGTCATCCTCATAGCGCCAATCCGCCCCGCATGCGGGTTGAAGCGCAATTAAAAGTACGCTCGCCATGCATAATCTAAACGATATCAACACGCTTTTTTCCATGCCATAAATCATAACAAACATATTCAATTTTTTCTATGCCCACACAAATAAACTAAATAGCGCGCTTTATACTATTGGAACACCACAAACAAAGAATCGCCTTGTACATAGATAAAATCTTTTTGTCCTCTATTTTTTGTAAACACATTTAAAAGTCGCAAAATCTTGTCTATCTTTCATGTAACCCTTAATGTGAACTGCATATAGCGTTCCCTTCTTGCATAGGAATTGCGTACGCACACCTAACTGTTTGCGCATACGCCGTAGCGTTTATGCATGTCCGTTTCTAATTTTAAGGCTAAGTACTGACTGAGCAATCCAAATAATTTTCAATAGGAGACTAAGATCATGGCGACGATATGCGTTATTGGTGCCGCTATTGACATGCTACATCAATTGGACGACACGTTTCATTACGCCACGTTTGCGTACACCGACGATTATGATTCCGCATTGCAAAAAAGCACCGTGTGTTTTTTTTACCATGATCCGCTACAGCCCGTCATGCTAAATACTATCGTTACCATTAAAAAACGCTACCCATCGCTGCCGATTATCGTTTTTTCTTACACCATGGATGAATATGCCCTGCTGACCGCCTTGCGCGCCCGCGCCTGGGACTATGTGGTGCTACCCACGGAATTGCGCCATTTACGCGGGATCATCGACGAAGTTGCGACACTGAAAAACCGCGCCCACGGGCGCGCCGCCCGAGAAATATTTTTCCCTGCGCAAGTAGACGACCGGCCATTGGTGACGTCACGTAAAACTTGGAAGACCTCGCGCGCCGCAGAATATATCATCAACAATTATTCATGTAAAATCCGCGTCACGGCGCTGGCGCGTATTTGCAACATGAGCCAGGCGGTGTTTTCCAAGTGTTTTAAGCGTGAACATGGGACATCCGTACGCGAATTCTTGTTGCTGTACCGCATCGGCTTGGCCAAAGAATTATTGGCCAATACAGATAAAAAAGTCGATACGGTGGCCTACGATGTCGGTTTTGACGATGCGTCGTATTTTATACGCAACTTCAAAAAGCTTGAACACCTGACGCCACGCGCCTACCGCGAAAAATTGACCGATTTGGGCCTCGTAATGGATGAGGCCCATCGCAAAAGCTGCTTATAGTTGGCTGATTTTTAACTGATAGTCGTCTGGGGCGATAGCTAAAACGGGATATCGTCGTCAAAGTCCTCCAATTTACCCGCGCTTGCCGGTTGTTGCGGTGCGGGGGCGCGTGGCGCACTGGCGCTGGAACGTTGCTGAGGTGGCGCACTAGCCCCTTCGAAATCATCGCCGCCCATCGTGGTCGCGCCGCTGCCGCTACGCCCGCCTAACATTTGCATCTCATTAGCGACAATTTTGGTGGTGTACTTGTCTTCCCCTGTGGTTTTGTCTTGATATTTTTCGGTACGCAACGACCCTTCCACATAGACCTGCGCGCCTTTTTTCAAATACTCACCCGCGATTTCCGCCAAGCGGCCAAAAAACGTGACTCGATGCCACTCTGTACGTTCTTGTTTTTCGCCGGTTTGTTTATCCTTCCACGCCTCGGTGGTCGCGATAGTCGCGGAGGCGATGGCCTGGCCGCTGGGCATGTAACGCACTTCCGGGTCACGACCTAAGTGGCCGACGATAATGACTTTGTTGACGCCGCGCGCCATAGAGTTTCTCCTATTTTAACGAAAGGGGATTGGGGGATCCTGCATGCACCAAAGACGGCGCCACGCGTTCGTTTAGTGTATCCTAGTTTTGGTTAGCGCGAAATCTCCACGCGCCAGCCGCCGTCGCGCAATTGATTGAGGCGTAGACGATCAAGGGCATGATTGTCTACGCGCAAATAGGCCGCGCCCTCGTCAGGGATGATGACCGCCTCGGCGACACCGGTCACGCCGGTCAATAGATTCACCAAATGCGGCGCCTCCAGTTCGCTCACTGGCCCTACCGTGAAGGCCAGGCCGTTCAAATACCGCGGATTGCGCATCCCAAAGGCCAAAATCAACCACGCGACCAAGGCCAGGCCGATAAACAAAAAGACCACGCGCGGGCCGTAGGCCCCGGTCAACGCGCCCCCGACACTACCCCCGACAAAGGCGCCTAGAAACTGACACGTTTGATAAATCCCCATGGCCGTGCCCTTGCTTTCAGGCGGCGAGATCTTAGCGACCAACGAGGGCAGACTGGCTTCCAACAGATTAAACGCGGTAAAAAACACCACCAAGGACGCGCCGAAGGCCCACAATGAGCGGCTATCCACCAATAACAACTGCGCAATCGCGAGCACGGCGACCCCCCCTAACAGGGCGGGTTTCATCTTGCGGCGTTTTTCGGCCACGACAATAAAAGGCACCATCGCCAACATCGAGATCGCCATGACCGGCAAATAAATTTCCCAATGCGCCTCTTTGGCCACGCCCAACTCACGGAACAAGATCGTCGGCACCGCGATAAATACCGCCGTCAGCGCAAGATGCAAGGTGAATATCCCCACGTTGAGCCGTTGCAGCTCGACATCGCGCAACACCGGCATCAACAAGCTCAACACCGGCGTCGCATCACGATGGCGGCGTTGTACGGCCGGATTAGGCACTACGCCCCACAAAATGGCAATACTGACCAAGGCCAAGCCGCCGATTAACCAAAATATGCCGTTTACGCCTATCCAACCGTCCAACACCGGCCCTAATACCAAGGCCACCGCGAATGACAGCCCGATACTGGCCCCTATCGTGGCCATGGCCTTAGCGCGATGCTCTTCGCGCGTTAAATCCGCGTTCAAGGCCATCACCACCGCTGCGACGGCCCCCGCCCCCTGCACCGCGCGCCCGATAATCACACCCCAAATATCCGTCGAAACGGCCGCCATTACGCTGCCAACTGCAAAAATCACCAACCCCACAGTGATCACGGGCTTGCGTCCCCAGCGATCCGAGGCCATCCCAAAAGGGATCTGAAAAACGGATTGCGTGAGCCCATAAACGCCTACTGCAAACCCCATTAACGCATAGGTCGCTCCCTCCAACTGCCCGGCATATAACGCAAAAACGGGGAGTATCATAAACAACCCCAGCATACGCACGGTATAAATCAAGGCCAAGGACACGGACGCCCGCTTTTCGCTGGCATTCATGCGCTCGCTATAGATTTCTTGCATTTTAGTCACGGATTTACTCACCCCGGCTTTCGTCTCTATTGGATTCCAGCGTATAGTAGCAGGTTCAGTCAGCACTCGGAACGCTCAATGGATACCCTACGCATACGTGGCGCACGCACGCACAATCTAAAAAATATCGACCTCGACCTGCCCCGCGACAAGCTCATCGTGCTCACCGGCCTCTCGGGATCGGGCAAGTCTTCGTTGGCCTTTGATACGCTCTATGCCGAAGGGCAACGCCGCTATGTCGAATCGCTGTCGAGTTATGCGCGGCAATTTTTATCGGTGATGGAAAAACCTGATGTCGATCATATCGAGGGCTTGTCCCCGGCGATTTCGATAGAACAAAAATCGACCTCGCATAATCCGCGTTCGACCGTAGGCACCATCACCGAAATATATGATTATCTGCGTTTGCTGTTCGCGCGCGCCGGTGAACCGCGTTGTCCGGAACATGGCACGGTGTTGGAAGCGCAAACGATCAGCCAAATGGTCGATCATGTATTGGCCATGCCGCAAGACGCAAAATTAATGTTGCTGGCGCCAGTGGTGCAGGCGCGCAAGGGCGAATATCATCAGTTATTGAATGAACTGCGCGCCCAAGGTTATATACGTGCGCGCGTCGATGGCAAGATCATAGAATTGGACGCCGTACCGACGTTGGAAAAAAACAAAAAGCATTCTATTGAGGTCGTGGTTGATCGCTTCAAAGTGCGCGCCGACATAACGCAACGTTTGGCCGAATCGTTCGAGACCGCCGTACGCTTAGGCGAAGGTTTGGCGCGCGTGGCGTGGATGGATGAACCGGAACGCGCCGAGGTGGTTTTTTCCGCGCGTTTCGCCTGTCCCAGTTGCGGATTCAGCTTAAGCGAATTGGAACCGCGTTTGTTTTCGTTTAACAATCCCAGCGGCGCATGCACCGCGTGCGATGGCTTAGGCGTCAAACAATTTTTCGATCCGCAACGCGTCGTGCCGCACCCCGAATTATCGTTGAGCGAAGGCGCAATACGCAGTTGGGATAGGCGCAACGGATTTTATTTCCAAATGCTGGAATCTTTATCAAAACATACCAAGTTCAGCCTCGAAACACCGTTCAATAAACTGACAAAACCGCTACGCAACGCCATATTATTCGGCACCGGCGACGCAGAAATTAAAATGACATTCGTCAATGATCGCGGCCAAAAATCCGTGCGTCACGCCCCTTTCGAAGGCGTTATACACAATATGGAACGGCGTTTTCGCGAGACGGAATCGTCCATGGTGCGTGATGAATTAATGAAATTCATGAGCGCCCAGGCCTGCCCGGATTGTCAAGGCGCGCGCTTAAACGCCGCCGCGCGCAACGTCTTCATCGCGAACAAAAATCTTCCTGAAATAGGCGCGCTGTCAATAGAAAATTGCGCGGAATTTTTCAACCATCTTAATTTACCCGGCAAACGCGGCAAAATCGCCGAACGCATTGTAAAAGAAATATCACAACGCTTGGATTTTTTGGTCAATGTAGGCTTAGATTATTTGTCTTTGAGCCGCAACGCGGACACGCTTTCCGGCGGCGAGGCGCAACGCATACGTTTGGCCAGCCAAATCGGCGCGGGGCTGGTGGGCGTGATGTACGTCTTAGATGAACCTTCGATAGGGCTGCATCAACGCGACAACGAGCGGCTGCTCAAAACTTTGCGTTATTTGCGCGATTTGGGCAATACCGTCATCGTGGTCGAACACGATGAAGACGCCATACGTAGCGCGGATTATGTTGTGGACATGGGGCCTGGCGCGGGCGTACACGGCGGTCATGTGGTCGCGACAGGCACGCCCGCCGCCATTGCCGCACACCCGCACTCACTCACGGGACAA
>CAKKRP010000072.1 GCA_919902765.1 Gammaproteobacteria bacterium
CCACCATTTACGGTCCGACCGCCACCGCCACCGCCACCACCACCACCGCCGCCACCGCCACCGCCACCGCCACCACCACCACCCATACCACCACCACCACCCATACCACCGCCACCGCCACCCGCTGGCGCAGGGGCCGGAGCTGGAGCCGGAGCCGGAGCGCCTATCGCGGCTCCAGGTGCTGCAGGGAGATCTTGTGACGGACTGGCAAATGTGGACGTGGTATGGCAACGTTCGCATTGATCCACAATACCGACCGCGACATGGTCGCTGGGCGGACTATGGCAACGTTCGCAAGTGCCGAGGATTTCTCTGTGGTCTGGTGTTCCGCTGACCGACCATGTGGTCGTGCGATGGCAGGCACCGCAATTGTCGGTCGTCAAAATATGTGTGATGCTCTTGCCGCGCGCGATTGAGCCATTATGGCAAGTGGCGCATGAACCGGTACCTACCAGTTGAGTATGATCCATGCGTAGCAGTGGTGACCATGCCGTGTTGGTGTGGCAGGCCGCGCAGTTGGTGGTCGTGGGTACGTGGCCCGGGCCTCGGCCTCTAGCGGTAACGCCATTATGACAGGTTGAACAGGCGCCAGTGCCTAACAATTGAGTGTGGTCCATACGTGCCAAAGGTGACCAGGCCGTCGTGGTGTGGCAAGCCGCGCAGAGGGTTGTGGTGGGCACGTGGGTTGCGCCTCTGCCGCGTGCGATGACGCCGTTATGACAGATCGTACATACCGTGCCGGGGACAATTTGGCCGTGGTCCATGTTGGGCAAGACCGGCAACCAACGCTGTGGCGCCTTGGCGTGGCACAGTTCGCACAGTTGCGAGGTAGGCGGATGGTTAGCCGATTTAGCATGGCAGTTGACGCAATTGTTGGTGATCAGCGTATGATCTACGGCCTTGACGGGCAACCACGCGGTGGTGAGATGGCAGGTTTCGCAGGTCGTCCAATTGGCCGGGTGGCTGGCGGGTTTGCCGCGCGCCGTGACGCCGTTGTGGCAATTGGCACAGACGATATTGCCGATGAATTGTGCATGATCCACCCGCACCACAGGTTGCCAAACCGTCGTGCTATGACAGTTTTGGCACAAATTTGTGGTCGGGATGTGGGAGATCGACTTGCCCCTGGCGCGTAAGCCGTTATGGCAAACATCGCAACTGCCTTGCACCTCACGGTGGTCTACAGTCACTTGTTGCGTAAACGATATGCGGCTTAAATGGCAGGCCCCGCAGTTGTCCGACGAGGGGATGTGGCTCGCACTCTTGCCGCGCGCGTAGCCATTAAACGACTTATGGCAGTCCACGCATGGGCCGGGGGCTTGGTTATGATCTATGATCGCCAAGGTGGGGCGGAACGCCGTGGTGTTATGGCACGCGCCACACGCATCTGTGGTCAACGGATGGCCAAAACTCTTACCGCGCGCGAATCCACCAAATATTTTATGGCAGTCCACGCATAGGCCAAAGGCTTGGGTATGATCAATTTTGGTCAAGGTTGGGCGGAAGGCCGTCGTGGTGTGGCATGCGGCACAATTGTCTGACGTGACCGGATGGATCAAGGGGTCTGGACTCTTGCCACGCGCCGCCTGGCCGTTGTGGCAGGACACGCAAATGCCCACGACCAGCAGATGGTCTACTACGCGCACGCTGACCCACGTCGCGGTGGAATGACAAGCCCCGCAATTCGCGTTAGCTGTAACACTGATATGTAGGTTGGGCAGACTGGCCACGGAATTGGGGACGGTTATGCGTTTAATCCCGCTGGCATGGCACGCACGACAATCGGTCGAGACGACTGTGTGTTTGACCGTGATCGGTATCCATATGGTGTTGACGTGGCAATCTTCACAAATAGCGTTGGCCAATAACAGGATGTGGCTGGCGCTCATGCCGCGCGCCAGGATGCCATTGTGGCAACTCGCGCACGGCCCGCTAACGATGGTGTGGTTGACCGTGACGACGCTTTTCCAAGTGATGGTGGTGTGACAGGCATTACATTCCGCTTGGATACCTATCGTGATATGGCCGACCGGCAAGCTAGTCACAGAACCTGGGCCGCGCGGCAGGGCATTGCGATGGCACATGTTGCAAGTGCCCAAGACCACCTTGTGATCGACCGTGACCCCGGCGCGCCAGCCAGTGACTTTGTGGCACAAGCCGCAATCGGCATTGACTTGGACAGGCAGGTGACCAAAGGGTAAACGCGTTACCGAGGTTTGGGTACGCGGAACGCCCGTACCATGGCAGCTAAGACAGGTGCCATCGACCAGATTGTGATCAATCGTGACCACCGTCCGCCAGGCGGTCGGCGCATGACAGGGCTGACAGTCGGCAGAAATTTTTATTGCTATATGAGCTAGCGGGATATTGGTCACGGCGCCCACCGCGCTACGTACGCCACCCGAGCCGTGACAACTGCGACAGGTGCCAGACACCAGCGCATGATCGACTTTGGAAATGGATTTCCAACTGGTGGTGCTGTTGTGGCACGCATCGCAGGCGGCAGTGTATTGCGTCGCGATATGGTTGGACGGTTTGCCGCGCGCACCCGAGGCGGAGCCGTTGTGGCAATTGGCGCAGGTGATACCAGCGCCGAATTGAGCGTGATCGACGGTGCGCAATGGCCGCCATCTGCCAGGGGGAATGAAGTGACAGGTATCGCATTCGCCGGTGGTTGGAATATGGAACGATGGTTTGCCCACGGCGCGCGAGTTCGTCGTACCGTTATGGCAGGCGCTGCACACCGCCAATACTTGCGTGTGATCAACCCGCACGCTCGACCTCCCCCATTGCATGGTGCCATGGCATTTTTCGCACAAATTGCTGGTCGCCGGGTGCGTTATAAAGGCGGTTTTAGCGGCCAAATGACAGTTCGCGCAGGTGCCTATGACTTGGGTGTGATCGACTCCTTTAGGCAACGGCCGCCACGCAAGAAAGGAGTGACATTTCTCGCATACGTCCGTGGACGCGATATGGGTAGGCCCTTTTTGGGTCTTGGAGACCGTTCCGTTGTGGCATGCCACACAAGTGCCTATGACTTGCGTATGATCGATGCGGCGCGCCGGGCGCCAGGCGAAATCGACATGGCAGGCGTCACACACATCGGTTGACGGGACATGGCCAGGGTTTTTATACGACGTGGTGGACGTGCCGTTATGGCACGCGGCACAGGGTTTGGTGCTGGGTGTGGTGAGATGAAAAATAACCGCGCGCACCCCCATTTTGTTTTCCGCAAAGACGCTGGCGTTAAGCAGCGGCAACCAACCGTAAGTGGTATGGCAGGTGTCGCAGGCGTGATTTTGTGTGTTGGGGTGACGGGCAGGCATGCCTTGTACAGTCACACCATTGTGACATTGCGCGCAACGGCCACGCACCTCGTCATGATCGACGCCGAGCACCGCTGTCCACACGCGGGTGATATGACAGGCGTCGCAACGGTCGCTGGTCGCCAGGTGAGTGCGGGGTTTGCCTTTGATTTCGTGGTTGTTATGACAAGTCACGCAAGTGCCTGAGACTTGCGCATGATTGATCGCTACGGGTAACCAGCCTAGCGTACTATGGCAGGTGTCGCAGTCGCCCGCAGTGGCGACGTGTACGATAGGCTTGCCCGGCTGCTGCACGCCATTGTGACAACTTTGGCAGGCCTGGGTAATGTTAAGATGAGAAAAATGGGGTTTTGCGTCGCGTGTATTCGGTGCTGCCGCTGTCGCCGCAAGCGCTTTTTTTGCAGGAGTCGCCGCGCGCGTCGCCGCATTACCCAGATTGCCGTTTAGCGTGGTCAAGAGTACTGCCGCCGCACTACTCAGTAGCCAAAAAGATTTCCAATTCCACAAACGCCGAACTACGGCATTAAACAGACTGCGATTCACCATAAATACCCTCAACCCCACATGATTTCCGTCATTCTGCGCGACGATGTATCATGTCATAACCCCATGAATGACCTTACATTGGCCGTAACGAAGAACGATAAACTGGCGGAAGAAGAGGGAAAGGAAGGTCTGCGATCGCTACGCTACAGCTTCCATATCGCCTCGCCGCGCATAGGTTTACCCTAACGTCACAGGCTCATGTAGACATATAATGTACGGATGCGCCTTAAGATTTGCAGAAGCTATGAGGTAGATGCGTCCACCGTGCATGTTTGCAACACTCCACACGGGGGCGTCAACCAACCCAAAATATAAAATTCGCAACCCACAAATATTTAGATGTATCCTTATCTATGTGAATTAGTTTTTATTTCCATTTTCCCTGTTCAAAAGGTTAGCATAAACAGCGCAATTTACAAGCTCTCGTAAACGTTCGAGATTTGTGGCTATGGATGGCGGAAAGTCATTGTGGATTCATGGTTTTTGCGGGCGGGGCAATTATTGCATATATCGCCGGATGTACCGTGGTTAGGTTATCGTTTACCCAGGAATTTTTTAGCCCATGCGGACATTGTACCCTGAAATAAAATCTTATGTTACCCACAGCCTGCCGGTGCAGACACCGCATGTGTTACATATCGAAGAATGCGGGAATCCCAATGGAATCCCTGTGGTCTTCGTACATGGCGGCCCGGGCGCGGGTTGCGAAGATTATCATCGGCGGTTTTTTAATCCCGATGTTTATCGCATCGTTTTGTTTGATCAACGTGGCGCCGGCAAATCCACGCCCCACGCATATTTAGAAAACAATACCACCCAGCATTTAATCGCGGATATGGAAACCATACGCGAAAATCTGGGCATCGCAAAATGGCTGGTGTTCGGCGGTTCTTGGGGTTCGGCCTTGGGGTTGATCTATGCGCAAACCTACCCTGAACGCGTTTCCGGCCTGATCGTGCGCGGTATTTTTTTATGTCGCCCGTGGGAGATTAAGTGGTTTTACCAAGAAGGCGCCAGTCGCTTGTTCCCCGATTACTGGGAAGATTTTATACGCGTGGTGCCGGAAGGCGAACGTAATGACATCCTAGGGGCTTATTATCGCCGCCTGACCGGGGCCGACGAGGTGAGGCGTATGGCCGCCGCCAAGGCGTGGTCGATATGGGAAGGTCGTACGGCGACCTTGTTGGGCAGGCGCGAGGTAATCGAACATTTTGCCAATGCACATGTGGCGCTGAGTCTGGCGCGTATCGAATGTCATTATTTTTTACACGATAGCTTTTTGCAAGCAGACCAAATTTTAAGCCACGCGTCTAAATTGCGCGGCATTCCTGGGGTGATCATCCACGGACGTTATGATGTCGTTTGTCCAGTGCAAAATGCCTGGGAATTGCACAAATTATGGCCTACCGCGCAGTTACGCATTATTGCCGATGCGGGGCACGCGGCGTCGGAACCCGGCATTATCGATGCTTTGGTGCGGGCCACGGATCAAATGGCCTTGACGATCAATAAATAACGTTCAAGCTACGCGTTGTGTGTGCCGATAGTAACGCCTGACCCCGTTAGTTTTTAAGGCCGGTTGCGAAGCGCAGAGGAATACAGCGCCTATGAGTGATAAGGTTTCTGAAAAACTCGTCGCGCGCGCGCGCGCCGTACAAATTCTCAAAAAATTGCCCGTTTTTTCCGGGTTGTTGGAGGACGAGTATTTTAAAATTTTGGCGATGTGTACCAGCACCACCGTCGAAGCGGGGGAGCAGTTGTTTCGCCAGGGCGATGATGGCAGCAGCATGTTCACGTTGTTGGCGGGGCGTGTTGAAATTCTCATCGAGGGCAAGGGTGTGGTGCATACCATGCAAGCGGGAGAGATCATCGGCGAGATGGGCTTGGTGAAAAAAATCACCCGCACCGCGACTGCCGTGGTAAAGGAACGCAGCGTGTTATTGCAACTCTATGCCGAGGTTTTGCACGATATCGTCGGCAAGTATCCGCGTATCGGTTATGTGGTGATGCGCAATGTCGCAGGGATTCTGGCGGAACGCGTGATCGCGGCCAATAAAAAAGCGGTGGCTCAGTCTTAAGTAGATCAGTGCGCCGGTTTAGGCGCGTTGCGCATCTCAATGGCGTGATTGATCGCGCCAGCGCCAGTAAAGACCCAGTGGCAGCACCGCCAAGGCCCCGTATAAATGAGCCTCTACCAGCACCGGTCCACCCGCCCATTCCGCACTGCCAGGCAACACCCCCGACCATTGTTCCCAGGCCAATTTGGCGCTGATGATGGCCACGAAGCCCCACCCCTCTAGCGCATTTACACGGCTATGCAAGAGTCCGCCAAGGATAAATAGACCGTGCAATACGCCGGAAAATCCCACGTAATAATCGACATCCGCTTGCCATCGCCAAATGCCGAATCCAATCGCTAGGCTTGATATCGCGATGCCGGTCGCCCACCGCGCGTTGCCGATAGGGCGGCCGAATATGATGATCACCAAGCTCAACGCGGCCATATTCATGGCGAGGTGCGGCCACGTGCCATGCACAAAACTGGCGCTGACATAGCGCCAAACTTCGCCTGAGGCGATAGCGGCGCGATCAAAGCGCAAGGCGTTAATGGTGGTTTCACCCAATGACTGAAAGATAGTGCAAATAGCGGCCACCCCCCACAAGAGGGTGTTAGGTGCAATCCAGCGGTCACAGATATAGCGCGTGGGGTATCTCAAGGCGGGCTCCCAAGGAAATGCCTGCATAAGGTCGTGGTACGGTTTACAATGTACAAACATCCATAGCGGTAGAGAGTACGCACCACTTATGTTAACACAACGCTTAGGTTGGGCCGGAGGCAAGTCCCCGGTAAAGGCCGAGACGCCGCGTCGACGTTGGTTTTTTTCACGCCCGCGTTCATTTTTTGAACTCACCTTGATCGGCTTTTCGTTGGTGGCCTTGCCGCTCATCGCCGCCTTGGCCAGCGGCGCCTTTTATGTCGATCGGTTGTCGAAACAAAGTCGTGAGGCGGTATATCGGGCGGCGCAGGCGGCGCAAACCAGCCGTATCTTGCTGGAGCAAGTC
>CAKKRP010000073.1 GCA_919902765.1 Gammaproteobacteria bacterium
GAGATGACCCGGCACACGCGTAGGTATCCAACGCCATGCAATCAATATCGTTAATGTCAGCGCGCCTATAGCGCAGTCATCCCACGCCACCGTACCCAGGGCATGCGCCAATGCCTGAATACGTTCGAAAAAATGATCCGATTGTTGATTAATAACGAGACCGAAAAAATCTTTTATCTGCAAGCTCGCGATTACCACCGCAATACCGGAAGTAAATCCGGTGGTGATGGGATAGGGAATAAACTGGATCAACTGCCCCAAGCGTCCAATGCCCATGGCCAACAACATTGTGCCGGCGAGCAACGACGCGAGGACTAAGCCACCCAAACCATACTGCACGGCAATCGGATGCAGGATGACGACAAAGGCGGCGGTGGGGCCGGATACCGACACGCGCGCCCCGCCGGTCAGGGCGGTCAAAAATCCCGCGATGGCGGCGGTATATAATCCATATTGTGGAGGAACGCCACTGGCAATCGCCAGGGCCATCGCCAAAGGCACTGCCACCACCCCCACCGTCAACCCGGCCAGCACATCCGCGCGCCATGGCAAACGACCTTGGTATTCGCGCCATGCGTCACGCAACGCACGCGCGACGCCGCCCTTTTTAGCTGATGAAACTTTCCGTTGCCGCATGTTTTATGAGACCTGTAAATTACCGCAATGAACTTTACACGTAACGATTCCGCATGTGAACCTCTCCCTTTGGAAAAAGGCGCTAGTTCAATGTCAGTGTGTACTGAATAGCTACCTTGACACTAGAAACGCTAGTTTTAATCAACCATACCTGTGCAACAGTTTTGCCAGAGCACTGTTTTTTATGCCTCGGTAACCGCCATTTGATGCTGCGCCGTTACTCTTAATAAAATGCCGTCTAGCGTCTCCATATCCACGGGTTTGACGACAAAATCGCTCATCCCCGCCGCAATGCAGGCCGCGCGTTCGCCGGACATCGCATGCGCAGTCATCGCCACGACTGGCGTATTGTTACCGCGCACGCGCATTTCACGCGTCACCTGCATGCCATCCATATCCGGCATTTGTATATCCATCAGCACTACGTCAAACTCAAACTCTTCGATGATGCGCAAGGCGTGTCTGCCGTCTCCGGCGATTTGCACCGCATGCCCTTGCCGCAACAGCAAATCGTTTAACACTAACTGGTTGATTTGATTATCTTCTACCAATAATAATCTTAATTGACGCGCGCTGCGGCGTATCGGCGGAGGCAATTCTTCACTGTATATGCGCTGCGCGGAAATATCTTTAATATCGTCCGTGTAGGGGATAATAAAATGGAATTTACTCCCCACATTCAATTCACTCTCTACCCAGATTTTCCCGCCCATGCGCAAGACCAATTCCCTTGCGATCGTGGTGCCCAGTCCGGTACCTCCGTACCGCCGTGTTAGCGAAATGTCCGCCTGAGTGAAACTGTCAAAGATACGGGCCAATTGATCCTCGGCGATGCCTATCCCCGTATCGGCGACGACAAAATGCAACATGGATAAAACCGCTGATTTATCGAGATGCACGCTCACGCGCACCTCGCCCCGCTCGGTAAATTTCACGGCGTTGCCGACCAAATTCAGCATAATGCTGCGCAACCACGCCAGGTCTATTTCGACCACCGGGGGGATCGATGCATCGATTTCAATGTGTAGATACAGGCCTTTTTGACTTGCTTGTATCGCCAACAAATCCAACTCTACAACCAACATTTCGCGCAAGGCTACCGGCTTTTTAGACTGCTCCATTTTACCCGATTCGATTTTTGACAAGTCCAGAATTTGGTTGACCAATACCAACAGGGTTTCAGCGGAGCGATAGAGTAGATTGACATATTTTTGATCGGAATCGCTTAGCTTAGACGACATTAACAAATGCGCCGCACCCAAGATACCGTTGAGAGGCGTACGCAGCTCGTGACTTACGTTCGCCAACAACGCGGTCTTGGCGCGGCCTATTTCTTCGGACAAATCCAAGGCGCGGCGCAATTCCATTTGGGCGCGCTCTTGCTCGCTCACATCGGCGGCCACCAACACCGCCCCTTTAAATATTCCCTCCGACATCAAGGGCACGCCTTTTACGTCCAGCAAGGCTTCTTTTGCAAAGATCGAAACAAACGGGAGTTTGAGATGAAACGACTCGCCACGCAGCATGTTTTCCAACACGTGCGATTGGCCTGTGCGTTTAACAGAAGGTAGCGAAGACAATAATTTTCCAGTATAGAGCTTGTCGTCGCCACTTGGCGCACCCGTCAAACGTCTCAATTCCCCGTTCACGAATTCTATTTCCAGCTTTTCATTCAACACTACGATCCCGGAAGGCACACGGTCAAGAATCGCGCGCAAAAATTCCACCAAGGACTGGTATTCGTTTTTCGCCTTCAGAAGATTTTCCGCCACCTCTTTGATCTCGGTGATTTCACGCGCGACGCCTTCCACACCCTGAATTTGACCTTGTTCGTCATGCCAATAGCGAGAACTCACCGCGACCCAAATCGCGCTACCGTCTTTGCGACGCAAGTGAACTTCATAATTTCTTACAGTGCCCCCTGTAGCCGCCAAGGTCTTTAAAAAATCGGTACGATTATTGTCATTGGTATACAACGTGCCCATATTCACGCCCACCAACTCTTCGCGTTGATAACCCAGCATCCGATGTACCGATGGCGAGGTATAGAGTATCGAACCGTCTACAGCGGTGCGATAATAGGTGTCTTCCATATTTTCCAATACATTTTGATATTCCTGTTGCGACATGCGTAATCGCGATTCCACCTCGCGCCGCTCGTTGGATTCGGCCGCCAAGCTGGCCGCTGTTTTACGCACGTCGTCAAGCAAATCGATGTTTTCAAATCGCAAAGCGTAAGACTCGCGCAAGGCGCAATTCATCGTCCAACCGATGTGCAACACCACTGCGGTAAACAAGGTGCCCGCCACGGCGGTCACCAAATGCATGCTGTCCCCAATGATATAGCTGGTAAAAACGGTAGCGATTCCATACGGAACCACATACGCCACCACCGCCTTATACAACGGCGCGACTATGCCCATCGCCCCCGCCGCCATGCCGACGAAGATCACTATCACAAACACTTGTTGTTCAAGCGGCAACATGTAGATCATTAAGCTAAGCGACGCCCACACCAGGCCGGATGCGAATTCCAACCATACGTAATAACGCGACCATCGATAGCTGGCGACGATATCGGGTTTTTTCCGGTGATAACGCGACACTAAATACCACCGCGTCGCGATGACGCATCCCACCGCAAATAGCCAACTCAAAAACATCGCACGCGGCGCGCTGTTCCATACAATCGCCGTCACCATCGCCGCAGCCGCAGGCATGCCCACCAAGGCCATCGGCGCTTGCAGAATAATCTGCCGTACTTGTTCCAGATGCACGCGCGCTTGCAAATTATTTAGGCTGTTCATGCGTACCTCAAATATCAACGGCGATGTGCGCAGGGAATCGCGCTATAGGGCGAATGACGCAGCTTATCGTGTTCGAGCATTCTATAACGCACGAAATCCGCCGGCGTTTCAAAGCAAAAAAACGGGTTACCTTCAATTTGTTCGCGTACCGTCGCAGTCACGCGATCGGAATAATTGTGGCCCGGCAAGATCACGGTATCGCCCGGCAATTCATTGGCGATGCGTTTTAATGTACCGAACATTTGTTCCGGGTCGCCGCCTTTAAAATCACACCGCCCACACCCCCAAACAAACACCGTATCACCCGCAATCAGTTGATTTCCCACATGATAACAAGCCGAGCCAGGCGTATGCCCTGGCGTATGCAAGACGCGTATATGGGTCTCACCGATGTGTATAACATCACCGCCATGATGCAACGCGGGCGTGTGCGGTGTTGCGCCCCAAAATTCCGCCTCAGGCTTTAATAAATGCAATTCCGCGTCATAACGAGCGCGTATATTGTCTATTCCATTGATGTGGTCGTGATGGCTATGCGTCAGCAAGATATCGGATATGGTCGCGTGATGCGCTTGCGCGACAGCGATGATGGCGTCCGTTTCCCACGCGGGATCGACGACTGCGGCGCGTCTGGTCGCGTTATCTATCACTAAATAGATAAAATTCTCCATCGGGCCTAATTCCAGCGTGACAACTTCAAACCCTTTGTTCATGATTTAACAACCTCATTCACTCTTGCGTTTACATATTGTGCAAATATGCGGCGTAGCGTCGGCACCGCCAAGCCGGCCGTTTGCGCATGTTCCAACAAACGCGTCAGGCGCATAGGCGCACTCCGCCCGAGACACAGGTGTTTGGGATCCCCCTGTATCCCTTCTGCTAAACCCAGCATCAATTTGGCGCGCTCAAACGGATGCCCTGTCAAATAATCTTGTACATCCATTACCTCGTGCGCGACTCGTTCCGCCAATGCGCGATGGTGCGTCCACAAACCGGCGACATCGCCACCACACTCTAATCCGGCAATATTAATCGTTAATATATACACATTTTTGCGCACCAACTCGAACAACATGGCGCGCTCATCGGCAACGGTATGCGCCGGGATGTTCACGCTGTTTAAACAGCGCACCAAACATGCGCCATGCGGCCCATAGGCGGGGCTGGACAATAACACTTTGACATCTTGACCGCGCTTTTTTTCGAACCAAATGCTGATCACGGTGGGATTGGTAAGATTCGAGGTCAACCAATCCCGTGGCAACAATTCGTTCTGTAACAACACTGCACGATCACGCCATATGACGGGCATATCACGCAACACCTGCGACAGCTCCGCCTCGCCGGTCGCGATCACCACTGCTTGCGGCAGTGGCCAAGCGCGCGCGCACTGCTGCATATCCATGCCGCGTACTACAGGGTAGACGGGCAAACCCAAACGCATAAACCCATGCGCGATGACCGCGCCAATTTCGCCTATCCCAACCACCACCATACCCGTTTGCATGCCCTCTCCTATAACACGCACGCAATCACTCCAAACAACCCTGGCAATTCATTATATCCAAAATGGTATGGCACAAGGGGCAAAAATATTCATACATTTACTTCCAGAATGGGTTCCCATTCCCGGTTAAAATTGGCAGAATAACGCGGCTGCACTCCCTACAACATCCCCAAAGCGGCATTGTGGCCCACACCAGCAGGCGGTAGCTTAGCGCGGTGCCTGGCCATTGCGGTCTGGATATGTCATAAAACACACTTTTTTGCCGCTACCATTGCAAAACCCCATTGACAAGGAATCACACGATGATACGACCAATGCTTTTAGCCCTCAGCATGGCCAGCGCCTCCGCATTCGCGGAAGTTGCCCCCGGCTTCACATTACCCGGCCAAACCGGCTCGCTTACGCTCAGCCAATGGCGCGGCAAAACCGTCTATGTCGATTTTTGGGCGTCGTGGTGCGGCCCTTGTCGCAAATCTTTTCCCTGGTTAAATCAAATGTCTACGCGCTATGGCAAAAAAGGGTTGGTGGTGGTGGGCATCAATTTGGACAAGGAGAAGCCGTTAGCGGAAGGCTTTTTGAAAGAGAACCCCGCGCAATTCAGCGTCGCTTATGACCCACAAGGCACGACCGCCGACGCGTTCCAAGTGAAAGGTATGCCGAGTTCATTTCTGATCGATAAAAAAGGCAATATTATTAACAAACACCAAGGCTTCCGCGATCAAGACATGGCAGCGCTGGAAAAGAAAATTAAAGCGGCGATAGAGGGCAATTAGGCTACATGCTTTCTCACGAAACCGAGTTGCACATCGAACAACGCCAAGGGATTTGGCTGGGCCAATTTCGCGCCATGGGCAGCCCTTGCGAAGTTTGGATCGACACCGACCAAGAAGCCGAGGCGCGTGCCTTGATCCACATGGCGCAGCGTGAAGCCCGGCGTATCGAGGCCAAATATAGCCGCTATCGTGACGACAGTGTGGTTGCCCGCCTCCATAGCCAACGCGGCACTCCCGTGGAGGTGGACAGCGAAACTGCGTATATCCTGGATTTCGCCACGACTTGTTTTAATTTGAGTGAAGGTCGATTCGACATCACGTCGGGGGTCTTGCGCCATTTATGGCGCTTCGACGGGCAAAACCGTCTGCCCGATCCCTACGCCGTGGTTGAAACCCTGGCGCGTGTCGGCTGGCATAAAGCCGCGTGGAATAAGCCCTGGCTCAATCTCCCCCAAGGTATGGAAATTGATTTAGGCGGATTGGGTAAAGAATATGCAGTGGACCGGGTAGCACAGCGTATCCGCGAACGCACTCGCACGCCCGTTTTAGTCAACTTTGGCGGCGATCTTTATGCGACTGCGCCCTTACGCGCAGGTGGCGGCTGGCGCGTGAACATTGAAGATCCCGAGCGACCCGGTAAACCATTAGACGAAGCTTGGTGGTTGAATGTCGGCGCGGTCGCCACCAGCGGCGACGCACGGCGTAGCGTGGTCATCAATGGGGTGCGTTATGGGCACATCCTTGATCCCCGCACCGGGTGGCCGGTTGAAGGCGCCCCGCGTTCGGTCACGGTGGCCGCCGCCACCTGCCTTGAAGCAGGCATGTATACGACGTTAGCGGTTTTGCATGGTCCCGATGCGGAAGATTTTTTAGCCGCGCAGGGGATTAAATATAAAATTATTATGTAACTATTCGGCACACACTAATATTGAGTTTGCCCCCTTTGAAAAAGTCAGGGTATCGTCTTGATTGAATTTTTAGAGGTTCACTAGAGCATATTTAAAAACAACGATTGCGCCGATCGGGTTCTGCGGTCAATAATGGCGGTTTCATCACCCTAGCGCCGCCATGCCCGCCGTAAACTTGATTAGCACTGACGCCGCCCTGCGGCAAGCCTGCCAAACCTTGGCGGCTTCGCCATTTCTCGCCGTCGATACGGAATTTGTACGCGAATACAATTATTACCCGCAACTGTGTTTGGTGCAAGTCGCGTCGGCCGAGCTAGTGGTATGTATCGATCCGATGTGCGGATTGGACCTTGCCCCGCTGCGCGAACTATTATATGCGCCACATTCAATCAAAGTGATGCATGCCGCGCATCAAGATTTGGAAGCG
>CAKKRP010000074.1 GCA_919902765.1 Gammaproteobacteria bacterium
ACAAGAAATTAAAACGCGCCCAGTCAAAATCGGGCGACAAAGTCATAAGTTTTAGTTGCTCGCGTAAAAACGCCGGCAACGCGGGGGGCTCCGCTGCTGCGGCCTGCTGTATACCGATCAAAAAAACGCACGCCAGCCCTCTGACTAAACGCGACTGCTGCAATAAGCTGTATTTCACTGCCAAATTAAATCCTTTCGCCGATGTCGCTTTAACCTGTGTCGTTGCACATTACAGCAAACCCCGTGCTCAATCACCCCTTACGCCCAGCCCGCCCCGTGTTTGGCAGGAATTGTGCTAGTTTGTCTCCATTATGATTTATGCCTGGCCGACACTCCTTGGAGGATGTCTATGTGGAAAAAGACCTTATCCGAACTTAACCCCATACGCAACACAGAAAATCCGCCGGTAATACCCGACAGTGGCAAATCGCAGGCCTTGATAGGCCCTTCCATCAACATTGTCGGCCAATTGTCCGGGGATGAGGACGTGTTAATCCAAGGGCATATTAAAGGCACGGTTGAATTCAAAAAAAACAGCGTCACCATCGGTAAATACGGGCGCGTCACCGCCGATATTTGTGCGCGCGAAATTTGCGTAGAAGGCACGCTAGAAGGCAATATTTTCAGCGAACAACGCGCGACAATACGCGCCAGCGGCACCGTCATAGGCGATATCAGCGCCCCGCGCGTGATGATGGAGGATGGCGCCAAATTTAAAGGCGCTATCGACATGGAACCGCAGACGGAAAAGGCGGCCTTAGGCAAAACGGTGACTTCATTGCAAGGCAAACTCACCGATGCCGCCAAAACAAAAGAGGGCTATGCGGCGGCGGGTGGCTCGAATTAACAGGATTTACGTATGATAGGTTCACGCCGTTTAGCGGCTTATGACCCCAATATTGTGGATCAAAGCCGCAGTGAAGCCAATTTTCTGGCCTTAGATGTATTGTTTTCGCAACTGCCGCAGCAAGGCCAAAAATATACCATCCTCGACATGGGTGCGGCCAATCATGCCAAGATAGAATTCTTTAGCACATTAAAATGCCGCCTATTTGTCGAAGATTTTTTTCGGTTCTATACGGAACGCCTCGCGCACGCAAAACGCGAGAAAAATGTACTGGATCCGCAACACAGCCTGACATGCCTGCAAAAATATCCTGCGGAAACGAGTTTTGATTTGGTGTTATTTTGGGATTTATTCGATTATATCCAGCCCGCCGATCTGCAAGCCTTATTAAAACACTTGTCTGGTTATTGCAAGCGCGGCACCGTGTTGTTTTTCCTGACCTCGGCGCTGGAGCACATCCCCATTGAACCGGCCGTCTTTCGCATTATCGACAAACAGCACTTGTCCTACGAAAATAAATCGCCCACGACACGCCGCGCCGTAGGGTATACGCAAACCAGTCTGCGTAAAATTCTGACGGGTTTTAAATTGTATCGTGGATTTCGCATGAGCACGGGGCAGGAAGAACACGTTTTCATAAAAGAGTAAGGCCGTGGATCATTCGCGCTATGTCCACACGGTGCATGCTTTACCAAGCTATTTTCGCCTGCTCACGCCGACGCTACTCCCGCTACTGATCGGGTTCGTCGTTGCAACAGTCGCGCACGCCAATACCGACAAGCAACCTGCCGCACTGCATATCATTGCCAAAGTGACGGATCGCCACGCCGCTCAAATGTTATATCGGCAAACGCTGTTGGCCAACCAGTTTGATCAAGTCCGCCTGCTGCAAGGACCCTTGACCGTGCGCACGCTGAGCCTGGGGGTCTATGCCGACGAGGCCACGGCAACGCGCATAGTAGCCCAATTGCAAGCGGCCGATGTGCGTGCCGCGCTGCGCGCAACCGCGTCACCGCCGGGTTTTATTGTCGATGTGATCAGCGCCTTTGATGATCGCACCTTTGATGAATCATTTCTGCGCGTGAATGAATTGGGCTATCGAAAAGAAATATTAATCACCACGGCTGCGCTCGACGACGATGTGTTTTTTATTATGGGGGCGACTCGACCGCCCCCTGTCGTAGTGGCCCAAGTCGAAACACCGCAGGCGCTTGAATCCACCCCCGCAGTCGCGTATACACCAATGCCTATCAGGCCGAAAAAGGCGGAATTTTCGCCTTGGCAATGGTTGCGCTTGCTCGACCCCATCGCCTTGCATAGCTTGGCGGCGCAAGGCGAATTCGATCATTGGAGCGACAGTGGCGTGGCCGCCGCAGGTAGCTATTTCTCGACTGATTTAGCCTTAAAATGGCGCTGGACAGAGACCACCGAATTTTTTTTCGGCGGCCGTATCGACATGTATGAACAAACCGGTACACGTAGTTTTCAGCAATTGACGACCGATTATGACTCCACTTTTTGGCGTTGGCAACATGACGGCCAGCGTCTCACGCTGGGTCAGCAAAAACTTATCTTCGGACCCGATGATCGTGATTCCTTGAGCAACAAGCTCATTGTCAAAGACATGAGCCGCGCACTGATAGAATCCAGTGTGCAACGCAAGACCTGGCCCTCCCTCGCCGCGCGTTGGGAATACGATCAAGAAGGCCTGCGCTTGGACATGGCGGCGATACCCTTGTTCGAATCCGCCAAGCTCGCCCACTATGACAGCATGTGGTCGCCTATCAATAGCGTCAACGGGCGTTTACTCAATCGACGTACGCCTGGCGTGCTCGGCGATGTCATCAAAGGCAGCACCGTGGGTAGCCAGCGCCCCGCTTATGGAGGCGCTGGCCTGCAGGTCAGCTATACCGAATCCGAGATACGCCACGCCCTCGCATTGCAATATGTTGCCGATTCAGAGCCCTACATCGCATTAACCGAGGCGGCAGGCGCGATGTTGCGCGGTGGCGGCAGCGCAGCAGCGGCCTTGGCGGCGGCCAGCGGTCAGGCATTTGTCGCCCTCCACCCGGAACAGTGGATTTTGACCTATAGCGAATCGTTTCGCACCTGGCGGTTTGAGTTGGCCTTGTTAGATAAGGTGCCGGTCACTGGCACCGACTATCGCACCAAGGCCGTACAAGCCGTGGACTGGTTATTTGGTGCCGATTTCTACACCCCGGACCCCGGCACCACTGTATATTTAGCCCTCAATGGCCGCCGCTTGGGCGCACCGGCGGATATCCTGGATCGGACACAACCCACCCGCATCGACGGCAATGTCAAAAAGAGTTTTATTGAACTCCCGTGGCGCATAGACTTTAGGTTCACCGCCGGATTGGACACCTACGAATTTCACCTCGCCCCCACCGTCACCTATACGGGCACACGCCAATTTGAAGTCAGCATAGGCGGACATTATTTCTATGGCGACACCTACACCGAGGCCGGCTACCACAATAACCAAAACCTATTGACCCTGGGCTGGCAAACGCGGTTTTAATAAAATTCACGCAAAGTTAATACCCCATTAACCTCTACTCAGTATAAAATCGACTATGCCGGCGTATGCGGTGGACGCAGTAGTCGATGTCCCCAAAAGCGTAACTTTGCCTTCAACCCTTGTATTTGTTAGACTGCGGACGTTACTTAGCCGAAAACTCATGCCAATGATGATGACACTCAAACGCCCTAACGTATGGATATTCCTAGTTTTTATGTCGCTGAGCGCGTGCGGCGGCGGCGGCAACGACTCTGCACCGGAAGATCATACTGCACCGACTATCGCCAATCTCAAAGTCACCCCCTCCATACCGATTGCCGCGAATGCGCTCGACGACGTGACTATCCAAGTGGAGTTCAGTGAAGCAATTGATCAAAATAGCTTCGTGAAGGCGGCGGTGCTCACCAACAACAGTGCAATTGCGCCTACCAATCTAATAAATTCTGCGGACATCACGTTTTTGGCCGTACCCCCTACGGCGGTTATTCGTCCAAAAAATCTCGACGAGGGGCAAACCTATAATTTGCTGATCAACACCGAGTTGACAGACCTGGCCGGAAATCGGTTAAAAAATAAAAAAGAGGTCAATGGGTTTCTGTCTACCGCCAATAGCTATAAGATCACTGCGCATGTTAGCGACCTCGCAGTAGGCGCTTCATTAGTGCTTGATACCGGTGCGTATAACCGCGCTGGTAAGCTAATCCCCGCGACGACAATCACGCAAAACGGCGACGCGGTTGTCGCCACAGGTTTGCTAACGGATACTCCCTATAAAATTACGCCCACAACCAGCGGCGGCCAATTCTGCAGCGCAGATTATAATGAAGGTGTCGTCACTAATAATGTCAATATCGAGGTGGTATGTGGCGATGTCGTCCCGCGCTATACTGCGGGCAAACAATGGAACGACTACGTACTCGCGTCTGACACCCACCAAGAATGCCCGCTCGGATCCGCTTCCGCTAAGGGCTACCGCGCTTGCCTGCATGGCGGCGAACGCCGCATGTGGAAGGTTCCAGGCGCGACAGATTGCTCCGCAATCGCGACGATCGCTGACGATATCCCATTCAACAACCAAACCGGGGCGTTTGAGTGGATGTGCGAAAAATTGCCAAATAATGACATTATCGTCAGCTCGACACGCCTTAAAGACGAGGCGCGCCTCGTCGATCTGATCCATTTTTACTCTGCGGCTCAACCCTATTGGGGCTGGGCCAAGGCCACAGTCATGGTGACATTTAAAAATGGGCAAAACGCGCAATCCAACATGGCTCGTTGGTGGGGCAATCCGGTTAAAGGCGCCGAGGATTTAGTGCGTAACTCAACCGCCAACGTTAGCAACAGCGTATGGGTCGCCGATAATAATGCAGTCTATCCGGTGACGTGGGCACTCTTGAAACCTGAAAAAACCGCCTTTGCAGTAAAACGCGGGATTCGTATGTATTTACTACGCACTACAGGCCGGGGCGACGCCATCGAGCTTGGCAACAATTTTCACTGGTTGGAAGGCGATTTTGATATTCAACGCGGAACTGAGCCTACCGCAGGGCCCGTCGCCGGTCTATGGATTCCCGGCCAATTTAATGTGGTGCGCCACGTCGATATACGCGAAGGTAACGGCCCCAGCCGCGGCATTTATGTCACCAACGACAATAATTATTTTAAAGATGTGCGGGTCAGCAATAGTGGCCATGCGGGGTTTTACATCGTGGGTAATCACAATACCCTACGCGACATCGCCCTGGGCTATAATGGCGCCGCCTGGCGCAATAGTAACCCGGCATTGACGAATTCAGATCGCGCGGGATTATTTATCGAAGGGGCGTACAACTCTGTTGCCGGCATCAACAGCACCGGCAATATGGGTAATGGCGTACTGCTTTCTTGCAAAAATGAGACACCTATTACAAATAACAGCGTCAACATGGGTACGCTGTCCAGCAACGCGCTCGCGGGCATCGAGATAGATCAAAGTCGCGGTTGTAACTCGAACACCTTAATCGGCATTACCTCCTCGCATAATGACGGGGAAGGCATACTACTTAACGGCAAGAGCCAAGTGGTGCGCCATGTCACTACCGCATTAAACAATAAGAAAGGGATTGCCGACGGCGCAAACGGCGCTAACATCAGCAACGCGCTTTCAGCGTTCGACAAAGATACGACAGCCATCAGCGGCGTTACCACGGCAATCGCAAATCAAACACGCGGACTGCTTGAAAAGACAGACCCCGATATATATAAAGGCGATATTTGGTGGCGACATATCACCGGCTTGTCACAAGGCTGGGGAGGCACAACACATCCCCTGTCCACGAGTCCACTTACGGCAGACGCCGGCGCGTGTGGCACTACTCACCCCTACTACTGCGCACGCTGGGATTGGTCTTTAACCTTGGAAACAGGTACCGCAAGCAACCCGGCGCTCAACGTCAACACCTCCTTAGACAATAACGGCGTCATCATTAACGCCATCGAAATACTAGACGACGGTATCGGTAACGACGACGGAATTTGTGACCTAGGCGAAACGTGTATCATCGCGCCCAATGTCGGGAGTTACCAAGGACATGGTCAATTGCAAGACGGACCTACGACGACGGGATATACGCTAAAAAAATACCTGTCTAACGGATATTAATGATCCACGTTGAGCATCAAACCATAGCGCTCGGCGGCGGGTGAAACCCCCGGGCAATATTAAATGCCATGACCATAGTGACCCTCTACGCTACCCCACAAGATCGCCGCATCGCGACGCTTGCGAGCTTGGCGATTGCGATACATGTCGTAGAATCGGCATTGCCCAGCCCCCTGCCTGGGGTCAAGCCCGGCCTCGCCAATGTGGTGACGCTGATCGCCCTAAAACGATGGGGATGGCGTACTGCGGTTTGGGTTAGCGCATTGCGGGTAGTCGTGGGTTCCTTGGTCACGGGTAGTTTTTTAACCCCCGGCTTTATCTTAAGCGGCGCGGGGGCGATTATCGCATTGGCCGCCTTGGGTGTGGCCCACCGCATGCCCGATATCGGCGTGATAGGCCTCAGCGTAGTCGCAGCCTTGGCGCATATGGCCGGCCAATTTGGCGTGGTCTATGTATGGCTGATCCCACACCCGGGAATGTGGCATTTACTGCCGCTATTAATGTCGGCGGCCCTGTTATTTGGGCTGGTCAGTGGTAGAATATCCGCTATCTTATTGAGGCGTATAGTAGTCCCACCCCTATGAAACACTCGAAGTTGTATCTAGACCCCCCCATAGAGTCCGGCGACCGCCTGGCTTTTACTATGGTTGTGGCCTTGGCGGTACATGCGTTGGTGATTCTGGGAATACGCTTCCTGCCGCCCGACCCAGGCAAGGCCGCCAGCAATAACCAAAGCATCTTTGAGGTCACCCTGGTCGATACCCGTAACGACAAGGCCTCTAAACAAGCCAATTACCTGGCCCAGGCCAATCAACAAGGCGATGGGAATACACAAGAACGCGTACGCGCCACCACGTTGATGCCGTCATTGATTCCCAAAAACACACCTGAACTGAGTAACGTGTTGCCGTCACACGCGGCCGAGGCGCAAAAACAAGTGGAACGACGCGAAATCTTAACTGCGCTAGACAGCGATCAACATATGACCACCGATCTTTATCCTGCAAAACGCAATGACGCGCAAAAAATCGACATGCAACAGCTTAATCAATTGAGCAACCAAATCGCCAGTCTCCAAGCGCGTCTGGGCGCGGCGTTCGAGATTTATTCCAAAGAATCGCGGCATAAACGCGTGGCCGCCGACGCCAAAGAATATAAATATGCGAGCTATATCGAGGCCTGGCAACGCCGCGTAGAACATATGGGCACGATATATTTTCCCGCCGAGGCCAAGCGCCGCGGTTTATCGGGCGAGTTAGACTTAGAAGTCATTATAAAAGCGGATGGCACGCTTGCCGAAGTGAATTTGGTACGCAGCTCCGGCCAGCAGATTCTTGACGACGCAGCGAAGCGCATTGTACACAAATCCGCGCCCTATTCCGCCTTCCCGGATGACATCCGGAAGGAGGCCGACTTTTTGCATATTACCCGTACCTGGCGCTTCTTAAACGGCGGCCTAGTATCGAACCAAGTATCGAACTAGGTGTCCATCCTAGTGTCGAACCAATCACACAAGCGAGATTGATTTGCGTAAATCTACTTCTACGGAAGAAACTTCGACTGCGGCGCCTAACGTACAGTCTGAGTCGCCTTTTTTGAGCAACCATTTTTTGATCGCTATGCCACACTTGCGCGATCCCAATTTTTTTCATGGGGTTACATTTGTATGCGAACATAATGAAAATGGCGCGATGGGTATCGTCATTAATCGTCCCATGCCGGAAATCACGCTGGGTGAAGTGTTTGAGCAATTGGGCTTGATCACTGAAAATCAAAACTTGATGGCGCAAACGGTATTTTTTGGCGGCCCTGTCGAACGCGAACGCGGATTTGTAGTGCATCAACCCGTAGGGGCTTGGTCATCGACACTCACCGTCGCGGATGACTTAGGCGTTACCTCGTCGCGCGATATTATCGAAGCACTGACACGCGACGAAGGCCCGCAACGCACCTTCATCGCGTTAGGTTATGCGGGCTGGGGCCCCGGGCAACTGGAAAAAGAAATCACCGATAATTCTTGGCTGAGCCTGCCGGCCGATCCGCGTTTGATCTTTGACGTACCCATCGAACGCCGTTGGGAAGAGGCCGCAAAACTCTTAGGTGTAGATATCAACAGCATTTCGTCGGATGTCGGCCACGCCTAACAAGCCGCTGCGTGCGGGTACCGTGTTGTGTTTCGACTTTAGCATGCGCCATATCGGCGTGGCGGCCGCCTCCACCGTCACGCGCGTCGCCAGCCCCCTCACCACCATCAATAATCCCGCCGATGGGGGTGTCAATTGGAACGCCCTGGCGAGCCTCATTCAAGAATGGCGACCGCTCGCGGTGATCGTCGGCCTGCCGTTGACCGAAGATGGCGGAGAGCAACGCGAGACACAGGCGGCGCGCCGATTTGGTCAACGCGTACATGGCCGCTTTGGCGTGCAGGTTTATTGGCAGGATGAGCGCTATACCACGCGCTTGGCGTTAGATGCGGGTAAAAATTATCGCGTACCGCGCCCTACCAATAGCCTGGACGCGGTCGCTGCGCAAATCATTCTACAATCTTGGCTAGACAGCACTGCGCAAGCCGACGCAAACGGTGTATAATCGCACCACACTTGTGTACGATGCGGCTATGCCAACAAAACGCGCTCCTGCCCTACCTTCTGTTGCGGATATCATCGCGCGCATGGCGCAACAATTGCGCGCGCGTTTGGCGGCGCGCGCGCTGCAAGATCCATTCATGATCGGTATACAAACCGGCGGCGTATGGGTTGCGCAACAACTATATCGCGAATTGCAATTACCCGCGCAGCTCGGCACCTTGAACATCAATTTTTACCGTGACGATTTTACGCGCATCGGCGTCCACCCTATGGTCACGCCCACACAGTTGCAAGAACGCGTCAATGATCGCGACATAATCTTGGTCGATGATGTGTTGTACACGGGGCGCACCGTGCGCGCCGCGCTCAATGAAATTTTCGATTATGGACGCCCGGCATCGGTGACACTGGCGGTATTGGTAGACCGTGGCTGCCGTGAGTTACCGATACAAGCGGACGTAGTTGGGGTGAGCGTAGCATTGGCGGCGGGTGAACAAATCAAGCTCAATGGTCCGCAACCCTTAACCTTAGAGATTACCAAAACCTAGCAGCGTATACATGAATCATCATCGTCGCTTGCAACTGACTAAAGACGGCCGCCTGCGGCATTTTATCGCTATTGAAGGATTACCGCGCGCGATTTTAATGTCCATTTTAGACACGGCGGAGGGCTTCACCAGCGTCGCCAATCAGTCGGTAAAAAAAGTACCGCTGCTGCGCGGCAAGACTATCGTCAATCTCTTTTTTGAATCCAGCACCCGCACCCGCACCACGTTTGAAGTCGCCGCAAAACGCCTGTCGGCCGATGTGATTAATTTCAACATCAGCACCTCGTCGGCAAGCAAAGGCGAATCTTTGCTGGACACCTTGCGCAATCTCGAGGCCATGCAAACCGACATGTTCGTGGTGCGCCATGACGCCAGCGGGGCGGCGCATTTCATCGCGCAACAGGTTGCACCGCACGTCAGCGTCATCAATGCGGGTGACGGTTGCCATGCGCATCCAACCCAAGCGATGTTGGATATGTTTACGATACGGCGACACTTCGGTGAGTTTGCACCGTTAAATGTGGCCATCGTCGGGGATTTATTGCACTCGCGCGTGGCGCGTTCACAAATCCACGCCCTCACCACATTGCAAGTCAACGAAGTGCGCGTGATCGGCCCAAAAACGCTGATTCCCAAAGGGATAGATCAAATGGGCGTACACGTTTACCATGATATGCGCGCCGGTTTACGCGATGTCGATGTCGTGATTATGTTGCGCTTACAGCGCGAACGTATGCACGGCGCGTTTATCCCCAGCGAGCACGAATATTTTCAATCCTATGGTTTAACGCCGGAACGCCTGGCATACGCCAAGCCACACGCGATAGTGATGCATCCCGGCCCGATCAATCGCGGTGTTGAAATCGATTCGGCGGTGGCCGATGGCGCGCAATCGGTGATCCTCGAACAAGTCACCAACGGTATTGCGGTACGTATGGCGGTCATGGCGCTGACCATGGGCAGCTATGCCGCGCAAGGAGAGGCCTGATGCGCATACGCATACACGGCGGTCGACTCATTGATCCGGCCCACCAAGTGGATACCACCACCGATATCTATATCGCCGATGGACATGTGGTGGCGCTGGGTCACGCCCCGAGCGGATTTCACACCGACCAAGAAATAGACGCCACAGGCCGCATCGTCTGCCCTGGGCTCATCGACATGCACGCGCGTCTGCGCGAACCGGGAGCCGAACATAAAGGCACCATCTTAAGCGAAACACGTGCGGCGGCGGCAGCGGGCGTCACGACCCTATGTTGCCCCCCGGATACGCAACCCATTATTGATACGCCGGCGGTGGCGGAATTGATTCGCGAGCGTGCCGCAGTGGCGGGTTATGTCAAAGTATTAACCCTGGGCGCGCTGAGCAAGGGCTTGGAGGGCGTCCAGATTAGCGAGATGAAGGCCTTGCGCGACGCCGGGTGTGTCGGGGTCAGCAATGCCTGGCGGCCTATCGCTAACACCTTGGTCATGCGGCGCGCAATGGAGTATGCGGCGACATTTGACCTCCCGATATTTTTACACGCCGAAGATCCGTATTTATACGCCGAGGGATGCGCGCATGAGGGCGCAATCAGCACGCGTTTAGGCCTCGTCGGCATCCCGGAAATCGCCGAAACCATCGCGGTCGCACGCGATTTGGCGCTGGTGCAAGAAACCGGTGCGCGCGCGCATTTTTGTCAATTATCGACCGCACGTGGCATGGAATTGGTGCTCGCGGCACAGGCGCAAGGCTTGCCGGTGACGGCCGATGTCAGCGCGCACCAATTACACCTCACCGAAATGGATATCGGCGACTACAACAGTTTATGCCATGTGCGCCCGCCGTTGCGCACCCAGCGCGACCGTGATGCCTTGCGCCGTTCGCTAACACGAGGTGTAGCGATTTGCTCCGCGCATCAGCCGCACGAACCCGACGCCAAGGCCGGACCGTATGCCGAGACTGAACCTGGCATCGCGGGCTTGGAAAGTTTGTTACCGCTGACGCTGCGTTTGGTGGATGAAGGTGTGCTATCCCTACGCGACGCCATCGCCAGCCTGACTGCCCATCCTGCGCGCATTCTGGGCATAACAGGCGGTACATTAGCCGTCGGCACTGCGGCCGATATCTGTGTATTCGACCCTAAGCGCGAATGGCGGCTTGCAGACCATATGCTGAGTCAAGGCCGTAACACACCTTTCTTGCATTGGGATATGCACGGAAAAGTGACACACACCCTGTTGCAAGGTCGCGTGGTCTACCGCGAAAGTTAACTCTTGCGCGGCAAACTCAGTATAAAATGTTGCGACTGGCGTGTCTGCGATTACTCCCTTCAACTGCGCGTGCGATGGAACCACCATTGCCGCGAGCTACCGATAATTTTCGCCATTTTCGCATAACCCGCGCTGCCTGGATGCGCGCCGTCGCGTCGGCTTATTTCTTTTATATAATCTTCGTTATCAATTAATGTTGGAAAGAGTTCTATATAAGGCGCGCCTAAAATAGCGGCCTCATATCCAAACGCCGCTGATAAATCGCCGATGCGCACATTTTGTTCAGCATTATCCACCGGTGGCGGACCCACCAGCAATACGCGATATTTTTGCTTTGCAGTCATCAAAAAACTGCGCACATTGGCGCAGGATTCATCTATTTCTACGCGTTGTTTGCCACCCTCAATCACGCTGTCATTCACACCACAAGAAAACACGATGCGTGCATCGCTACGGTCCGGAAATCTTGCTGCGCACTCCGCCTCCCAGCGGTTCAGTATGTCGCTACTGGTGTTTCTACACACGCCTAGATTGTAATAAGTGATTTTCAGGCAGGTTTGATCTATGTCCGCACACAACCGACCCGCCCATCCCAACATCGTTTCGTCGCCCACACCCGCAACGAAGGAATCGCCGACAAAACACAGCCTGATATCTTGCGACATCATTCACACCTCGCGTTTTATAATACCCCGTCCCATTACCGACCATGCCGCCCCCACGGCGAACACAAATCGGCTCACTACGACTATACGCTGGAAAAAGCGTTTAGCCGTTTTTACACCCACGCCCAATTTTTTATATTTAAGCGCGAATATTTGTTAAAGCTTAGCATAATTGACGATATATCCAAGGCCGCCGGTCCAAAACAAACTTAAACCACACCCATTAACTGGTAACGACTCTGCACAAATCCATTTTCGTAGACCCGCGTAGTGATGTGTAATAGGCGCACATCCTGATCTAAACTTCCGAACAACGGTATGCCCTCGCCCAGCAAGATTGGGATGCGTGTAATCGTAATTTCGTGGATTAATCCGGCGCGTAAAAAGCCCTGAATAGTGTTGCCGCCATCGATATATACATGCTTATCACCGCGCGCCGCGAGATATTCGAGCAGTTCCTTAGGCGAACTACACAGGCCTTCCACCGAATCCCTTAGATGCTGCGGCGAGGACTGGTAGCCTCGACTCAATACCACCACTTGTTTGCCTGCATATGGCCATTGAGTAAATGAGGACGCCATTTCATAGGTATTGCGTCCCATGACCAAGGTATCGACCGTGGCCATAAACGCCTTGTAACCGTAGTCTTCATCATTTAATGCCGCGCCGCCGGTCAGCCAGTCCAACCCGCCATCTTTACGCGCGATAAATCCATCTAAACTTGTCGCAATAAACACGGAGCACTCAATCATTGTTACTCATCCCGAATGCAAAAAAACACAGTAAAGGAGAATTCGGTATTTTTTGATGGCGTAGGGCGCTTTTACTGAGCTTATATTTATTATTTGGTCGCATCGCTATATAAAAAACACCGCACAACACTCGAACCTATCGTCACCGGATCAGGATAGCGCTCGCGACATTGTTGTCGAACGCGCGGACAACGCGCATGGAAATGACAACCTAGAGGCGGGTCAATAGGCGAAGGCGGATCGCCCGCCAGGCGGATTGCTTCCCGTTGTTGCGCCTGGTTAACGCTGGGCACCGCCGACAATAAGGCCTGCGTATAGGGATGACGGGGCGTACTCAATATTTGCGCTACCGGCCCTTGTTCGACGATGCGGCCTAAATACATGACCGCGACTTCATGCGCCAGATAGGCCACTACGCCGATATTGTGGGTAATAAACAAATACGACAATCCGTGTTCTGCCTGCAATTGTTTCAATAAATTTAAAATCTGCGCTTGTACCGACACATCCAGCGCACTGGTCGGTTCATCACACACAATCAACTTTGGATTGACCGCCAAGGCGCGGGCGATACAGATACGTTGCCGCTGCCCGCCGGAAAATTCATGCGGATAACGCTGCCCGGCATCGGTGCGCAAGCCGACGTGTGCAAGCAATTGATCAATACGCGCGCTACGTTTCTCTTTGTCTTTTTCTATGCCCTGCGCCATCATCCCTTCCGCGATGATATCACTGACCAGCATACGCGGATTCATCGATGAATATGGATCTTGAAAAATAATTTGAAATTCACGCCGCTTTTTGCGCAAGGCCTCGCCACGCAAACTATGTAACGGCGCGCCTTCAAACATTACACTGCCCTGAGTCGTTTCCAACAATTGCAAAATCGCCTTGCCGACTGTCGTTTTTCCACACCCGGATTCCCCCACCAAGGCCAGCGTGCGGCCACGCGGGATTTGAAACGAAACACCATCGACTGCATACACATAGCCCGCAGCACGTTTAAACAACCCTTTCACAATCGGAAAATGCACCTTCAAATCATGGATCGCCAATACCTCGCCGCCCCGCGCCGTGTCGCTTGGCGTACGATTTAAGGCCATGGGCGCTGATTTTTTAGGCGCAGGGGCCGCCCCCGACCACGTCGCATCTGCCAATAAACAGCGCAACCCACTCTCATTCGGCAGGGCTATCCACGCGGGAGAATTTTTTTCACACGCATCCCACGCGCGATGACAACGCGGCGCAAACCGGCACCCCACAAATTCTTGATCCAATGCCGGGACTGTCCCAGGTATGACATTCAATTCGCGGTCACGTTTATCAAGTTCGGGCAAGGCCTCGAATAAGCGCTGACTATACGGATGTTGGGGCGATTTAAAAAAATCATTGCGACTCGCCTGCTCCACCACTTGCCCGGCATACATCACCGCCACGCGATCGGCCATTTGCGAGACCACGCCTAAATCATGCGTAATCAGTAACATCGCCATACCGAAATCTTTTTGCAAGGATTTCAGCAAATCCAATACCTGGGCTTGGATAGTCACATCCAAGGCCGTGGTGGGTTCATCGGCGATCAACAAATCGGGTTTACCTGCCAACGCAATGGCTATCATCACGCGTTGCTTCATGCCGCCTGAAAGCCGGTGCGGATATTCATCCAAACGTTGCCCTGCGGCGGGTATGCCTGCGGCATCCAATAGCCGCACGGCCTCGGCACGCGCGCTTGCGCCGCGTAGCGTGGTATGTTGCACCAGCACTTCAACAATTTGCGCGCCTACCGTCATCACGGGATTGAGCGAGGTCATGGGTTCTTGAAAAATCATCGCGATACGTCGCCCGCGCATACGTCGCATCGCCACCTCGGGTAGTTGCAACAGGTCTACCCCGTCCAACTGCACATGACCGGAGATATTATTTTGAAATTGCATCGGCAATAAACGCATGATGGATAGCGCCGTCATGGATTTTCCGCAACCGGACTCGCCCAACAATACGAATGTCTCGCCGCGCCGCACCTTGAATGACACGCCGTCGAGCACATGGACGCGGCCGCGCGCGCCCGTGTACCAAGTGTGTAAATCTTTCACCGCCAACAAATAATCGCTCATGGGTTGTCAACGTCTCTTCAGGCGTGGATCAAAGGCATCGCGCACCACATCGGCGAATAGGTTCGCCGCCAGCACCAACACAAACATAAATATAAACGCGGATAATAGCGGCCACCACACCATGGGTTCGCGCGCCATTTCCAAACGCGCCGCATTGATCATATTGCCCCAGCTATTGGTCGCGGGATCAACGCCCACACCGACATACGACAACACCGCCTCCGCCAACACCAATCCGCTGAAATCCAACACCACCGAAATCAAAACGATATGCATTACGTTTGGCAGTATATGTCGCAACATGATGCCCACAGGATGCTGGCCAAACGCGCGCGCCGCCAACAAAAAATCCGCTTCGCATAGCTTCATCGTCTCGCCGCGTATTAACCGGCACAGTCCCGTCCAACTGGTGATGCCCAAGATGATACACAAAAATAATAAACGCAGGTCGGCGCGCTCGGCCTCAGTCGGGAACAAGTCGGGGTGAGTATGGATATAGGCCTGCAACATCAGCACGGCGGCGGCGATCAATAATACGCCGGGGATAGAACTCAGTGTCGTGTATAAATATTGTATTACATCATCCACCCAGCCGCGCAAATATCCGGCCAAAATGCCTAAAAACACCGCAAACGGCAGCATCACCAAGGTCGTTAACGTGCCTATGATTAAACCCGTGCGTATGCTCTTGACGGATTTATACAACACGTCCTTGCCCACTTTGTCGGTGCCAAAGACATGATACTCACCGGCCAAGGCCCATACCACCCCCAGCGCGATCAGCAACAGGAACAATGTCAACCACATCGCACGCCACGGGATAGCGCCTGTTGCGCGCATCACGCCGCTAACAACTTCGCGCGCGGACGCAGCGTGCCGGCTCATCGCATACCCTAGCGCCAGCAGTGCAATCAACCCGCCCATCATCAGGCCCGCGCCTACGCCACTGGCCACGCGGCGCAAAATATCTTGTCGGTGAGCAGCGCCGGGCGCTATGTGCGCACCACCGAATTGTAAACGCGGATACACGCGTTCATGCCGCCCATCGGGATATTCCACCGTCACTTTTTCGTATTGCCACAAACTCAGTGGCGACGCATAAGTCTTCTCCATTTGCACACGTTGTTGCGCCATCAATAGGTCTAAGATACTTGTCACTTCCGGCGCGTAGCGTTTGCCATGATCCCCCGCACCGCCGGAAGGCAAGCGAAAATGCACGGAGTCCAACACGCCGATGGTCATAAATCCCGCCAATACCACCAAACACACCATGGCCGTGCGATTTTCCACGATACGCTGCAAGGGCTCGCGCAGGTGCGCACGCCGCTTCGCAACGCTAAAAAACGCGGCCATTGAGACTATCAACACATAGACCAGGAGGTCCGTCCACAACCAGACTGTTTTTAGATCATACATCCACACAGCGGCGATATAGGCGCATACGCTTGCTAGCGCGATTACCGGTAACAACCATTGCCGTAAACGTTGTTTAGTTATTGATGCGCTCATTGCAATCTAATCCGTGGATCGACCAAGGTGTAGGAGATATCGGTCATCACCAATCCCAGGATATACAGCAGCGAGCCTAAAAATACCATCGCGCGTACGATGGCGAAGTCTTGGGAATTGATTGCGTCTATGGTGTAGCTACCCAAACCGGGGATACCGAAAAACGATTCCGTGATCAGCGCACCCATGAATAGCAACGGAATAACCACCACCGCCCCGGTAAGGATAGGGATCATGCCGTTTTTCAATACATGGCGGAATAATACGAGGTATTCCGACAGGCCTTTTGCGCGTGCAGTGCGCACATAATCTTTGCCCATTTCTTCCAGAAACAATGTGCGATACCAGCGCGCGCCTGAACCGATGCCGCTGACTACGCCGATGGCGATAGGCAATAATATAAACTTAAGCGCCTCCCATCCGGTGTCGTAACCGGAAATAGGCACCAAGCGCAACAACTTACTCAATAAAAACTGTCCCGCAATAATATAAAACAAGCCCGAAATCGACATCATGGCGACACACAATACCGTACCCACGGTATCGACATACGTCGCGCGAAAAAACGCCAATAACAATGCAAAACTTATATTTACCATTAACCCAAACACAAATGCAGGCACCGCGATGGCCAGGCTCGGCAGCATACGCTGTTTTATATCCTGTACGATGTCGCGCCCGTCATCGGAAGACCCAAACTGAAATGCAAACAAACGCACAGAGTTTTTATAAAAAATCGTATCGGTAAGTTTCTCTACACCCGCAGCCTGCACGTTAAAAATCAAGGGTTTGTCATAACCGCGCTCGGCCTTCCAACGCTGCACCATTTCCGGGGTCACCCGCTTACCGCCTAGGTGCATGCGCGCCATGTCATCCGGCGTGTTGACCACAAAAAACAAAGTGAACGTCAACAAATTCACACCGATAAGTATCGGGATTGCGTATAACACACGCCTAACGATGTAGGTCAACATGATTTTCTACTCACGCCTATCTCCAACCCCACGCGGCGCCTGACGCTGTCTGCGTCGATAGACCACCGCCGCCGGTATCACCATGATCACCAGCAACATGGCGGCCACGCCCAACGGCCAAATCACCGGTGGATTCCACGCATCGCGCAAGCGATCACGCGCAGCGGCGTCGATACGTTTATATTGCAATGTATTATGCGCCATCAAATTCGGCTTTACGTTGTAATACCAACTGTGCGACAACGCAAATTCTTGCGGGTGGAAACCCCACAACCACGGCCCATCGACACGCAGTACGTCATTCATGCGATCTATCAGCGCCTGACGCTCCGGCCCGTTGTCCATGTTCTTCATTTGATCGAATAAGGCATCAAATTGCCTATTATTATAATTGGCGGCATTTTCGCCGTCGTGCTCTACCTTGCCGTTGGGGCCGTATAACAAAAAGAAAAAATTTTCGGGATCGGGATAATCGGCGTTCCATCCCCACATAAATATCTGCGCGTTACCCTTGCGCATTTTTTCTTGAAAACGATTGTAGGAAGTATTGCGATACACCAATTGCAAATCCAGTTTTTCAAACTGCTTGCGAAACCACGCCAAACGCGCTAAATCATCCGGCCCTTCGCCGGTCACATCAAAATACAAGGTCAACGGCTGGCCTGTGGATTGATCGATGCCGTTGGCATAACCGGCCTCGATCAACAATTTACGCGCGTCTTCGATAGGTTTACGTTTCGCTTTACCGTCCATCCAATCATACACATAGGGATTAACGCCTGCACGTCCTTCGCGGTAACCGAATATCCCCGGCGGCACCGCGCCATGCGCGGAAATACCGCGACCATTGCGAAATATCGCAATAAATTCTTCGTAATCGACGGCAATTGCAATGGCGCGACGCAGTTTTCGCGCGCGCTCGCCATCCCCGCCCACCACCGGATCGCGCATATTGAATCCCATATAGCTGGTCGATGATGCGACCGTAGTCACTAGGTGTATACCCTGGCGTTGCATTTTATCCGTCAATCCCAACTCACCCTGGCCGCTCATGCTAACCGCTTGATCGAAACTCTCGGAACTGATACCAGAGGTGTCGTAATACCCTTGCAAAAATTTATTCCAGTAAGGAATACTCTCTTTTTCCAGCGCATAAATCGCTTGATCGATAAACGGCAACGGTTTTCCCGCATCCGCGAGCAGGCCCGCCTCAGCGTCTCCCGGCGCGCCTGCACTGGGATAAGTCGCGCCGTGAAAATTGGGATTGCGCGACAAGATCATTTGGCGATTGGGATTATTCTCACTCAGCATATATGGCCCCGACCCCAATGGCCACCAATCGAAATTGATATTTTTTTCGTTCAGCCCCGGCTGCGCATAAAAGACATCGGCCTCCCACGGAATAGGCGCAAAAAACGGCATCGCCAGCCAATACAGTAATTGCGGATACTTACCCTTCAAGGTGATGCGCAAGGTATGTTCGTCCGGCGTTGCAACGCCTTTTAAAGTGTACGCGCGTAAGTCGATTTGCACTTTTTCGCCGCGTTTACGTTGCGCCTCGGCAACCGCTTGCAGTTCTGCCGCGTATTCCTTCATGCCCACGATATTATCGACCATCACGCTCAAGATCGGGGACTGTATCAGCGGGTGGGCGAGACGCCGCATTTCATAGGCATAATCCTGCGCGGTCACCGCACGCGTGCCGGTTTGAGGAAAATCGTTGAGCGTCTGCACGGCCGCAATTTGCGCGGCGTCTAAGCGGTGATAAACATAGGCACCCGCTGTATCGCGCGCCAACGCGGGATGCGGCTGATAGCGCATGCCTGGACGTATTTTTATTTCATAAACGCCGCTCGCAATACGTGTGGCAGACGTCGTAGAAGGCACCTCGCGCCCGCGCGCGTCATAATAATGCACTTGCGGCATGACCGCAGCGCCTAACGGTGCTAATTCATAAGGGCGTTGCAAATAGCGATACTGCAACAACGGTTCATAGATTTGTCCGATGAACGCATATTCCGCCGACGAATACGCACGTGCCGGATCTAAATGTTTAGGTCGTTCTTCGAACGAAGAATACAGTATGTTCTGACCGCGCGCGGCAGCCGGATACGGATTATTCCAAGACCCTTGACCACATCCGGCGACGACTGCCAGCCCGCATGCGGCACCAAAAACCTTCCGGTAATGACGTTTGATCCAAAAATAAATCAATGTTTAATGCCCCAGCCCGCCTTATTCACAGCATCCGCGCGCGACTTCCGTAACGAACATATAATAGTAGCGAAATACACACCAACTCGGTTGGCGTAATTCGATACGCCAGATGATGCCCTAGCACTATAGTGCGTTATTTCCTAAAGCACCTCAACCGCCTCACTGCCCCATACCGGCCGCCACGCCCATCAATCACAAAAAATTCCACGATGCAGTTGATTTTCGCCCCGGGATAGGGTACTAAAGACACCATACATGGCGTGTCTGCGTGCGCTTTGATCGCTGCACACCGGCGTGTTTGGACTAGCCTACCACCATACAAAATAATATTATAGGTTTCAATTCTTCTTTAAACTCATGATCACAATAACTGTTAAAATGCAGGTCGGCTGCCTATGCGAACGTTTTTAACAGGCGGCCAGAACATGACGGGTGGTGGCGCGGCTCAGACACAGCGCTTGTTCCATTACATATAAAGGGTTAATTATGGGTTTTTTAACAAACAAACGGGCCTTGATCGTCGGCCTCGCCAGCAATCGTTCCATCGCCTGGGGCATCGCGCAAGCCATGCATCGTGAAGGCGCTGAACTCGCGTTCACCTATCAAAACGATAAACTCAAAGAACGCGTTGAGCGTATGGCCGCCGAACTCGGTTCGGAAATCACCATCCCCTGCGATGTCAGCAGCGATGAACAAATTGAAGCGGTATTCGAGCACCTCGACGATTATTGGGATCACCTGGATATCCTGGTGCATTCTGTCGCCTATGCGCCACAAGGGCAATTAGAAGGCGATTATCTCGATAACGTCACGCGAGAAGGCTTTCGCATCGCGCATGAAGTGAGTTCGTATAGCTTTGCGGCCTTGGCCAAGGCGGGCGCAAAGATGATGGAAGGACGCAATGGCGCGCTGATCACCTTGAGCTATTTAGGCGCTGAACGCTCTATGCCCAATTACAATGTGATGGGTTTGGCCAAGGCCAGCCTAGAGGCCAATGTGCGTTATATCGCAAGCTCCTTAGGACCCGATGGCATACGTTGCAACGGCATTTCTGCCGGGCCGATCAAAACATTGGCCTCATCGGGCATCAGCGGTCTGCGCAAGATGCTCAATCATTTTGAAAAATATGCGCCACTGCGCCGCAACGTCACCATCGAAGATGTCGGTAACACCGCCGCATTTTTATGTTCCGATTTGGCCGCAGGTATCACGGGTGAAATAATTTATGTCGATTCCGGTTACCGCACCATAGGTATGACCATGCCTGATACGGAACCGGTTACTACGAAGGAAGAATAAATCTCCATCGCATCATGCAAGACCGGGGGCGTTACGCAACAAACCGCTAACGCGCCCTTGGTTCCGCGATGTATGCGCGCCTGATGCGGCTTTTTTGAATTACTCCGGTGCCACGGCATAATCAAACACCACTCCGCGCCGCACCAGTTGCTCGCCGCATTCCAAATTAAATTCAAAACGCCAGCGACCTTCCCGGTTGAAATCCAAGCCGCGAATTTTGTAAATACCGGAGCGCGATTGCTCGGGAATATCTCTCCACACCGTATCCGTAGCACCCGCGTCTACGGCAAATTGACGATATTGTACACGACACCCTGTACCCGCCGCGCGTTGGTAGCGCAAGGTCGCGTAAATATCGGCGCTTTGCCCCACCAATAATGGAAACGGTTGCAAGGTTAACGACAACACCGCACCCTCTCCCAAATCGCGTGTATCGGTGCGCTGTTGCATAGAGCAAGCACTTAGCACGGTCAACCACGCAATGGATATAGCCATGTAGGCAAATGTATGCATCTTCCCCCCCGACGAAAAATCGCAACTGCGTCGCGCAATCGAAAAGCTAAATAGGAAGGTATAGTGTACCATTGCTGGGACGAATGAAAAATCAACGTATCGCGCAATGATATTATAGGTACCGATATCTCACAGCGAAATCGCGCTAAACCCCATCAGGAAATTGGCGATTGTGTCTTCGTACAATTGATTGGCGTCCTTCATTTGCGCGCGTGCCTGCGCTTCATTCAACCCGGTGATATCCCAGGCCGCAGGATCAAAAACCGGTTGCTGTTCATTAAATACTATCCCATAGCCGGTGAGTTTAGACAGATTATTCGCGATATGCACCACCGCGACCTCTATCGCATGCTGACGCGCAAGCGCGGGGTCGTGATGAAATCGGGTCACTTCTTGGAACAAGGTGGGCAGTCCCCACTGGCGTAATAATTCCGCCCCGACCTCGGCATGGTCAAGACCGAACACTTCTTTTTCCGCTGTGTGTAAAGGCACACCGGATTGATATACGCGACTAAACATCACTTTAACCAATTCCGGTATGCGTATGCTCATCGCTAACAAACCTACGTCATGTAACAAACCCGCGATAAACAAGCGTTCCGGGTGCAAAATCGGCGTCCGGCATTTGGCGGCGAATTGTTGCGCGATCAGCCCTACGTGTATGCTATGACACCAAAATGTATCCATATCCCAAAGTTCGTTGGGCATTTTGGCGAAGGTATTCATCACTGACGTGGCCAACACTAATTCGCGCAATTCTTGATTACCTATCACGGTGATCGCACGTGTAATCGTTTCCACGCGCGACGCAAGTCCGAAAATAGGGCTATTGGCGATTTTGAGCAACTGCGCGGTCAACCCAGGGTCTTGACTGATCACAGAGGCGATTTCGTTCGATGTATAGCGTTCACTACCCGTCATTTCCAATACACGTATACACACATCAGGGAGTGTCACTAAATCCTGCAAGCCACTTACTAATTCCCGCGCATTCATGATTATTAATTCCTGCATCCCAAGGCTTATGGAGCTGGGGGGTGCCATTTACAGCACCCACATGATGTAGTATCGCCCCGTCGCCGTGTTTTCTTAAATAGTAATGCCGACGCGTATTGACAGCCCCCATTTACTCGCATAAAGTGGCTTTAAACCTATATTAATTGCTTGATTCTGCGTTGTTTTTTTGCGACAGATTTGTCACCCGGGGGAAAGCGTTGAAACACTGCAAATACTGCAAGCTAATGTTTAGCTGGGCTTTATTCATAAACGGCACGTCGTTGGCGTTGGGTGCAGGCTTGGGGGCCGATCTCCCTGCTCCGCCAAATCCACCTAACCCAAAATCGCGTCCACCCGCACCGGCCACCACGCCCGCCCCAACCGCCGTCGCGCCAACCAGCCGCACACCTGCGGTTAGCGCACGCCCCGCAGCGGTTGCACCCAAGCATCCGGATACACCGGTAGAATCGCCCAATATGCCCGCGAAAGCCGCCGCTACCGACACACCCGCCGTCGGCGCGCAGTTAAATCCGGGCACCGCAGCCCTAGACGATGCGGCGGAAACGACGCGCAAGCCGCTGTTAATTACGCGCGATGATATAGACCGTCATTATGGCTACGACATCGCGCAACTATTACAAACTTGTTTAGGTGTCGATATACGGCGCGAGGGCGGCGCCGGTGCGGAGTCCGATGTATTTTTCGGCGGCGCAAACGAGCGGCAAATTGTCGTATACCTAGACGATATACGCATCACAGATCCCGTGCGTGGCGATATCATGTGGCAACTCATCCCGCTGTCACAGGTTGGGTGGATAGAAATACGCCGTGGCCTGGAAGCAACGCAACAGGGCGCAAATGCCATCGCCGCGAGCGTGCATATCTATACTCGGCGTCCCTACACCAGCGGCGGTAGTTTCGGTGGTGTTATCGCCAATTACGGCACGTATGGAATAGAGGCAGGCTATTACGACAATGAAAAAAATATCTTTTTTGACTTAGCGATGATCCAACACGACGGCATCTCCGCGACCAACGCACGTAACAGCGCTTACAACGAGGATATCGACGGCACGAATGAATTTACCGTGCGCGCGGGTTACCAAAGTAAATTATCGCCGACCGTTATGTTCGATATATCGACGATGGCAGCACACAGTAATAACGCTTACGATCCCGGCACTCTCGCCACCGACTGGCAATTAGGGCGCGCCGCGCTGCAATCGTCGATCGGCCGGTGGCAACAGCGATTGCAATTCGCCGGATGGCACAAAATATCCTATCGCCGAATCCTTACCGAAACCAAGCTGCGCACTGCGCATACGGAAATGGTATGGGATAACAAATTATCCATAGGCAAACGCTCATTGATACGCTTCGATGCGCATTTTTTCGCCGACATGGCGCGCCAAACCGATGTCGCCACCTCTTTAGTGAAACTCGACAATCGTTTGGTAAGCGATTCCGGATTAAACATCACCTTAGACTCGCCCATATTTCGCAATAATTTTACGTTTCAAGCGCGCTATGATTATCACAACGTATTCGGAAACATCAGCACCTATGGTTTACAATGGGGCCGCTTTGTGCTGTTGCCCGATTTATATACCAACGTAGCCATACACAGCGGGTATACCCCACCGACCATCAAAGACAGATACTATGTTGGAGACAGTGGCGGGCAATATGTGGGCAATAAATCCGTAGGTTTCGAAAAATCCACGCAATTGGATATCACTACCCGCTATCAATTTGAACGCGATCATAGCGTGAGTTTAATGCTTTACGGTACCCGTATCGATTATGTGATGACCTACACGGGTTTATCCTACACACCTAAAAATAACGAGCAATACAACTTACTCGGTGCGCAGGCCTCCTATCAGTATCGTGAAAGCGACTGGCTAATGCATTTAACCGCCGATTTTCAAAAAAACACCACGCGCAACACGGCGCTACCCTATCGTCCTGCACAAAAATTCTTGGCTCAACTTACGCGGCGCATCGCGAACGGCTATACACTGGAAGCCACCGGTCAATTTGTCGATGCACGCACCGACAACCTAAAACGCATACTCGACCCCTATGCCCTGTTTGGCGTAGCGCTCACCAAGACATTCATGCGCGAATATTCCTTTGCGCTCATTATTTCAAATTTATTCGACAAGGCCTATGAAACGGATTACGGAAATAACATGCCAGGGCGCGTAACGATGTTGCGTATGCGCTATACGCCACGCGGAGGATAGGCGACCCGCTAACGCAATAACCGCACCCATTAAACCGCAAAATACTGCGGCGCGGCGCTGTTTTCCGTATGAAACTCCAATACGATCGACGGCACGGACGAACCCGCCGGAAATTCCATATTGACGATCAAAAAATTGCGCTGCGTGAATCGGTGCGATAAATTCACATCCAAACCCAAACCGTTTTCCAAATTCAATGAAAACCGGCCGCTAACGCGGCGCACGAAGCGATCCAGCAAATCCGCCGGTTTGTTGGAAATCGGGGAGGTGGTGGCTTGTATCAACTGACGTGCGGATTGACCGCCGGTATACACCGCCTTGCCAAAGGTGCCTAAATGCACGTCTCCGCCGAGGATGACCACGCGCCGCCCCGGAACTTCGTCCAACCATTGATATAAGCGCTTTAAAATCGCGATGCGATCGCCGCGATTGGGCGGCGACGACCACTGATCCGTCACGTCCGAGACATTCAGGCCTAACAATTTCGGCAATGCGGCCCAGCGCGGCGATAAATGAAACATCGGTACCGATGAAATCAAAAACAATACTGTGGCGTGCGGCCGCTGTGTCAGAAATTGATCCACCCATTGCACCTGGGATGCGCCCAACAATTGATTATTCCACGCTTGGCGATTTCCCCGCAAATCCAACACCATAAACGCCGCCGCACCGATATCGAAGCCGTAGTAAAAAGTATTCGGTTGCGTAATCGGGTTGTGACTGTGCTGGTATTCATGATAAACCTGGCGTGCCGCCGCAAATGCCGCTTGGTGCCGCAGCGTCGCATGTACATCTTCGGAACCCCAACCATTGACGATATCGTGATCATCCCAGATCATATACTGTGGACAATTCGCAGCCACCGCGCGCCACTCCGGGGCGCTCCAAAATTTGCGGTGACAGTTGCGAAACTCCTCTACTACGGCGGCCGTGTCGCCCCGCCCTTGCGCCGCCAGCGCGCGATCCCAATACGTATTGGACTTGCCGAACCATGGCTTAGGTTCATCGGTATAAATCTGATCGCCGATTTGCATCACCATGTCAACGCCTTGCGTATCCAACACCTCGCGCATGCGTCGCCACATCAGGGTTTGGTTGGCGCCGGAATATTTGAATGGCAAATGGCACGAAGTCACTGCGAAACGAAAACGTTGCGGATTGCCCACGGGCAGCGTACGAAACCGGTACACATCTTGGTGCAACGGCACACCGAGGTGCGTGATGCGATAGAAATACTCCTGATTCGCATTCGGCAACGCCACGATATCGGCGACACCGCTATATCCTTGCGCGTCCCGCGTTTCAAACAAAAAAGGGGAACCAGGCACCGCTTGACTCAACGCGCTATCCACGTATATCTCGCAATGCAAGGACAATCCGCCTACCGCTGAACTATCCGACTGCACCCAAATGCGCGTGCTGTTATGGGTCGTATGTCCAACCACGGGCCCCAGAGCGATCTGCATAATTTCCTCCCTGTAATATTGATCAAACCTATTCGTTACTAGAGTAATACAAATGACACTGACTTGTCACTCTGCTGACAAACCGCGTTCGTATGATGTGCGAAACACCCACTAGGAGCTTTTATGCGCAACCTGAACGCCCTCCAACATCCGCACCAGTCACCGCAACCGGCGCGCTTTGTCGTAACTATCGCCGATCATCAAGAAGAAGTCCGTGCATGTCAACGCCTGCGCTACGACATTTTCACCGGCGAAATGCAGGCACAATTGAACACGCCTCTGGAAGGACACGACATCGACCACTTCGACGACTTTTGCGACCATCTGTATGTGCGGGATATAGAAACAAACTCGATAATCGCTACCACGCGCATGCTGACGAACCAGGCCGCCGCCAAAGCGGGTTCTTACTACTCGGAAACCGAATTCGACATAAAAAATATCATTTCGGCGCCTTCCCGCTATATGGAAATCGGTCGTACCTGCGTCCATCCTCGCTACCGTCGCGGCGTGGGTTTACAATATCTATGGCAGGGTGTCGCTACCGTGATGACCATGCGGCGCATACAATATTTATTCGGGTGCGTTAGCATTCCGCATCTGCAAGACGGAGCCTATATTTCCGGCATAATGCGCCATATACGCAAAAATCACTATGCACCGGGATATTTACGGGTCACACCCCGCACGCCGGTGGCTATGCAAACAGTTGACGATTCGGTTCCCGTTGTTATGCCTCCGCTATTGCGCACCTATTTGAATATGGGCGCACTCGCCTGTGGCGAACCATGCCTCGATGAAGCATTTCGCGTCGCTGATATTTTCATCCTGGTCGATCGTCAGAAAATGAATAAATCCTATGATCGTCACTTCTTGCGCGGGCAGTAAAATGCGCACTGTCAATGCAATCTTACGCCTAATTTTCTTTTTTTTATTGCTCTGTATCGGTCTGATGATCGCGGGTGGAATGCGCTTATTGTGTGGAGAAAATTGGCACGGACGCCATTATGGAGCACGGATAAAATTGGGTTGGATGCGCGGCGCGGCGAAAATTCTTGGCTTACAAATAAAAATACACGGATTTCCGCCGAAAAATAATGCCCTATGGGTCGCCAATCACATTTCATGGTTAGATGCAGTCGCAATAAGCGCCATACACCCGATCAGTTTTATCGCCAAAGCCGATGTACGTAATTGGCCCATAGTCGGGCTGCTTGCGCAATTGAGCGGAACTCTTTTTTTAAACCGTAGCAAACGACGCGACGTAGCGTCATGTCTCAGCAACGCGCGCGCGTTGCTCGCCAGCGAAGTCGGAGTCGCCTTCTTTCCAGAGGCGACCACCACCGACGGCCGTACGCTGCATACGTTCAAACCCTCTCTTTTCGCCGCCGCTATTCCAGATCACCCGGTACAGGCGATAGCGATGCGATATCATACGGCGCGCGACGGTCGGCACTATGCCCCATTTATAGGCGACGATAAATTTATCGCACACCTGTGGAAGGTACTAAAAGCCCCGGGCGGCACGCATGTAGATGTGTCTTTTTGCGCACCTATCTTCGGTGCGGATAGAAAAATACTTGCTAACCGAACCGAAACTCAAATACGCGCCCTCTTGTCGATACAGTCAAGTTTCCGTATCGAATTCGCAACGGCGCCTAATGCCGCACATGCCGCGAGCGAATTTTAAACCGCCCTCGCAAGCGGCGGCGACGTGGGCGGCTCATCCAATAATCCATTTACAGTTTTAACAAACTGGGTCACGTTAATCGGTTTGGTAATATAACGTTCGAATCCGGCGGTCAAACCGCGCGTGATATCGCTTTCCGCCGCGCTCGCGCTCACTGCGATAATGTGGGGGTCGTTGACGGATGGATCCGCTTGCAATTGACGCAACACTTCATAACCGTCTATGCCGGGTAAATTGATATCCACCAGGATAAGGTCCGGTCGATATGCGCGCGCCAGCGCAAGCCCTTCGAACGGCTCACTCGCACCTATCACCCGCACGCCAACATGATGTTTGAGCACGTTTTCAACCAAGCGTAGATTCGACTCGTTATCTTCGATATACAACACAACGCGTTCACCCGTGTTAACTTTTATATTGGCGGCGTGAATTCCATTGTCAGTTGTCGTCACAGGGTGAGTATGCGGTTGATCAACAACACGTACCAACTCAGCGATTAAGTTTATCCCGTGATAAGGATGATCCGCCACCGCCAGGCCGCCGCCCATCATCTCTAACAAGGTTTTTATTCCGCTAAAATTGTATTTTTTATGCGCACACGCGGGCAATTCGCAAAGATCCTCCGACATCGCCCTGTTTGGCGGCAGAAAATCGCTTTTTATAGCCGTTTCGACGCCGCACAATACCTTGACGCGCTGTTCATCAATGAGCGTTTTTATTACCAACGCCTGACCGGGTTTTGCCAAACCCGACAACGTAAGCAAAACATTTACCAACGCATGCGCCAGACGCGTTCGATCCGCATGTACCGTTAAGGAGATATCCAAACTATCCGCAAGCATAATATTGACTTCACGATATTTAACCAAATTCTGTACTGTGGATACACACTCCTGCAGCAAGGGCGCAAACGCCACATACTCCACTAACAACCCCTGCCCGCCATGCTCGATTTTCGTATGCTCCAATAATTCTCCAATTGAATTCAACAATTGACCGCCCGCCGACATAATTTCTCGCACATTGCGTTGTTGATATCCGGGCAACGGTAAACGTTTATCTCCTTCCAACAACTGGGTATAACCCAGAATCGTATTCGCGGGGATGCGCAGCTCCTGCGACAACCGCGCAATAAACGCTTGATGCGATTGCTGTAAACCCGCCGCGTGCTGCTTCACAAAATCCAACTCGATATTGCGTTCCTGCAATAGCGCATAGAGCTCCTGACAGCGCTTTTTCCATATTTTTGCCGCGTCTGGTTGCGCCGATAAACCCACCACAACAAACATATATCCTAACACTTTTCCTTCACTATCACGACGCACTACCAATTCTAATCTTACCGGTACCGCTGCGCCATTTTTGTGTACCCACTGACTTTCTTCCAGCGCTAACCGGTCAGCGTCCGCGCGTTCTAACATTTGCCAAAATACGCCTGCAACGCGCAATTCTCCGTAAAACAAATTATCAACCTGCCTGCCTAATATTTCCTGTTCTGTATATCCTAAGAGTACCTGCGCGCCGGCATTCCAGCCCGTAATCTTCCCCTGTTTGCTCAGCGTCAACACCGCACACTGATTTACCATGCTCCAAAGGTATTTGGCGGTATGAGTGAGCGTACGGACTTCCGCATGCGCCCTATTCGCCTGAGCGCGCAACTCAACGATGTGCCGCCGCACATAATCCAACGTAACATCCACCCCTGCAACCGCATGCGCCGTATCGCCACGGACCCAATTCGCAAACGCATGCCATTTGCCCGCCAATCCGCGCGCAAACCGCCACCATGCAAATGAAAACAAACTCATTATCAGCATTGCCGATATCACGCTCTTGCGTATTGTTTCGAATATTGATGCCTTGGCCGCCGCCGCGCTTATTCCCATTTCAAAATTGCCGACTGTATGCCCCGCCCATGTCACCGGTGTAACCAAATGCGTTGCGTCAGCCGATTCCCATGTATCCCGGCTAAATAGATAGACGGATGGCGCGCCTGGCGTAGGATCTATCGAAAACACTTCCCGCACCGGTTCACGCATGGCAGAATTGAAGGAGATATAGGTAATGAAGTTTTCTTGCGCGTAGGCGCGCAAAACAACACGTATAGATTCTCTGTCAAAGGCAATAATCGATGACGATAATTCGGATTGCAACGCCTGGCGGATCGCTTCCACCCGCGTATAGACCGCATCCCATTGGTGGCGCGCCAACTGAGTGTATTGCAGGGAAACTAATGTGACCGCAAGCACCGACTGCGCGATTAGCCCGAGGATGACGTATTTTAGCGATACCGTCCAATCTTTATGCATGCCGCCACCCTACCTCTTAAGCGCGTAAATCGTGAGTCAAGTCAAGCACATTCATCCGGCAAATGCAATTAATCGAACAATATTTTAGTGTTCTGACTTACCGCATGTGTACTCATTCTAAAACAAACTGCGCTTCAAATATTAACACCCTTCAATAGTACGCTCGCCAATCAAAACATCCTAAGTATATGCTACCGGCCGCCCCAAACTATAAGCTCATGGACTACGTGGAATATTATGCGTGTTCTACATCAACACGATAATTGATTGACGTAACGCCCATTTCGCATTACGTTATTGAAAATTTTTTTGCCTTGCATAAAACCACGCGGGGTGGCGGGTATTCACGGGGCGATTTAGGAAGCTACGACTTTATGCATATCCAAACAACGAGGCTATGGCAAGGCGGGACGATTTTTTTACTCACTATTACTCCCATACTGATCGGCGTCACCTTACAAGCGCAAAGCGGACGTGAAGCTCATCGTACAACGACCGACAGCCTAGACTGCCCGGCGTGTCATACCGATACTCAACACAAAAACGTTACACCTTTTCCACACAATCCCGATTGTGTGTCTTGCCACGCCAACCTAGTCGTTGCGCAAAATACCGATCAACATGCGCCCGTGCCGGAACCAACAGGCAACAGCACAACGGGGTCCGGCAACGTCTACCAAGGAATGCAGGTGCCGCCTTACTATAAAGATTCGTTGCGCGGCGCAGATCCTAACACGATGATATTAATCGCCGCCGGGCCGTTTACGATGGGTACGGATGATCGCCTGCCTGACGAAGGCCCTCGACATACGGTGCATTTGAAATCCTATTATATTGATCAATGGGAAGTCACCAACCTGCAATATCGTAAATTTATCGAAGCCACCCACCGGCGTTCACCGACGCATTTCGCCTATCGTACTTTTCCAGAGGGCAAGGCGGATCACCCAGTGGTATTTGTCTCGTGGACGGATGCCGACGCCTATTGCCATGGGGCGGAAAAACGCTTACCCACCGAAGAAGAATGGGAAAAAGCCGCGCGCGGTCCCGATGGACGCATCTTTCCGTGGGGTAATGAATTCGATCCGCTTAAAGCCAATACGCCGCACCGTTGGGGCCTGGCTAAAAAAGCAGGCGACACTTTGCCTGTCGGGGCGTTTGAAAACGGACGCAGCCCTTATGGCGTATACGATATGACGGGAAACGTTTGGGAATGGACATCTTCTTGGTATTTGCCGCATCCCGGCAATACCCACGTGAACGAAAATCATGGTGAAAAATATAAAGTTCTCAAAGGGGGTTCGTGGTGGGATTGTTCTTTTTACAAATGCGGTATTTCCGCACCCGCCTATAATCGTGGCTTTTTCTTGAAATCCACGCGTAATTCGAGCTTTGGGTTTCGTTGCGCAAAAGACGCATAACAACCATTTTAAATATTTTTTTGATCAGGATGAACACCATATGCAGGCCTTTTTTAGCGCGTTTTTTTATACCGTTGTTTTGTCGTCCATATCATATAACGCACACGCCGCAGCCGTATCGGCATTAGAAAATGATATGGTGTTGATACCCGCCGGAAATTTCATCATGGGCAGCAATAAAACGGATGACAAACAATTGGGCAAGGAATTCGGATCGACCAAGCCCTGGTTCATGGATGAGCACCCGCAACATACGCAACACCTCGACGGCTATTACATAGACCGCTACGAAGTCACCAATATCCGTTATCGCGCCTATGTCGCCACCGGCCGCAATCCACCGGAATATTGGCTGGAAACCGGTTATATCGTCAGCGTAAAACCTGAAAAATTAAAAGACCTGGATGTCGATAAATTACGCCGCCTCGCGGTCGAGCGTTTTGATGTGGACGCAGACACGCGCACCATGGACAAAGAACAATTACTCTCCGCCATACGCCAGCGTTTTCAAGAAATGGATGTGTTACCGGTGGTCAACGTCTCATGGTCGGACGCCGATGCGTTTTGTAAATGGGCGAATAAACGCCTGCCCAGCGAAGCCGAGTGGGAGTTGGCCGCACGCGGACGCGACGCCTATGAATTCCCGTGGGGTAACGAATGGGCCTCCGGCAACAGCAATACCGGCGATCAAGAATGGCCAATGGGGGTGGCGCCGGTGGGTTCTTATAAAGACGATAAATCTATCTTTGGCGTTTATGATCTTGCGGGCAACGTCTCTGAATGGACCGCCGATTGGTATCAGCCCTATGCAGGCAGCGATTTTATCAGCGCCGATTTTGGACGCAAATTCCGGGTCGTGCGCGGTGCCGCATGGGGCGGGAGCGGACATTATGCGTTGCAAATGTATTTACGCGGCGCATATCGATTTAATTTACCCGCAAACTACGCCAAGGAAGATTTAGGTTTTCGTTGTGCAAAAAGCGCGAAGGCTGCGCCAAAAGGCAAATCCAAATAATCAAACCACCATTTGATATCGGGCGCAGGCGCTATAACGCGCCTGCATGAAAAATTAAGCGCGGTAAGGCGTGTGCGTCTTTGCCGTCGGTTTGTACACGTGTGATACCCGCGTATGGCACTTCTATACTAAACACGCGCGCCAATGGAAAATCCAACACTTGGCGCAGAATCATACGTATCACGCCTGCGTGCCCGACCAGCAGAATATGTTGGCCGGAAAAACGCGCCAGTACGGATTGCCACGCCGCCGTCACGCGCCGCGAGAAGTCATCCAAGCGTTCCGCGCCGGGTGGCGTATGCAGCAAAGGATCACGCCAAAAGCGCGCAATGGCGTCGGGCTCGCTGAGCAATATTTCTGCGGCCGTACGGCCCTCCCAAGCACCAAAGCCAATTTCTATTAAACGATGTTCAATAACTAGCGGTAGACCATGCCGTTGCGCCATTTCTTCGGCAAATTCTCGGCAGCGCAATAAACTTGAACTGACGATCAATTGCCAC
>CAKKRP010000075.1 GCA_919902765.1 Gammaproteobacteria bacterium
CCGCGAAGGCGGGCGTACGGTCGGGGCCGGCGTGGTGGCTAAGGTAGTGGAGTAATATATGTCTAATCAACGCATACGTATACGTTTAAAGGGTTTTGATCATCGTTTGATCGACCAGTCCGCCAAAGAAATCGTCGATACCGCCAAGCGTACGGGTGCGCAGGTGCGTGGTCCTATCCCGCTGCCGACGAAGAAAGAACGTTTCACGATATTGGTCTCCCCGCACGCCGATAAAGACGCGCGCGACCAATATGAGATCCGAACCTATAAGCGCCTGATGGACATCGTAGACCCCACCGACAAGACCGTAGATGCGCTGATGAAGCTGGATCTCGCGGCCGGCGTGGATGTACAAATTAAGTTGAATTAAGCAACGCGGGAATTCAACTCCCCGCGTTAGCAAAAATGCAGTAGTTGCTTTTACTGTAAAGGCGGTTATAATACGCCGCCTTTAGTGGCAAATTTGTTAACCCGGGTGTTGGTCAACCGTAATTGACGCCTTAGACGAGGAAAGACAATGACGATAGGTGTAATAGGCCGCAAACGCGGCATGACCCGTATTTTTACGCCGGAAGGTGTGGTCGTCCCGGTCACTGTGATCGAGATTGAACCCAACCGGGTCACGCAAATCAAGACCGTTGAAATAGACGGTTATCGGGCGGTGCAAGTTACCACCGGAACACGCAAGTCTTCTCGTGTTGCCAAACCTAATGCCGGTCACTTCGCCAAGGCGAATGTCGCTGCCGGACGTGTTGTCGGCGAATTCCGCTTGAACGAGACCGAAGGCACGGAATTGGCCCCCGGTAACGAAATTAAGGTCGATATTTTTCAAGCTGGTCAGCAGGTTGATGTGACCGGTACCAGTATCGGTAAAGGTTTTGCCGGTGCGATCAAGCGTCACCACTTTTCCATGCAAGACGCAACGCACGGTAACTCGCGGGCGCATCGTGCCCCTGGGTCTATCGGTCAGCGTCAATCCCCCGGTCGCGTATTCAAGGGCAAGCGTATGGCTGGCCACTTGGGTAATGTGCAGCGGACGGTTCAGAATTTAGATGTTGTGCGCGTCGATGTTGCGCGCAACGTACTCCTGGTCAAAGGCGCAGTGCCGGGCTCCGAGGGCGGCGACGTCGTCGTGCGTCCAACGGTCAAGACTAAGGCACGCGCTTAAGAGGTGTCGCATGGAATTTAAACTAACTAAAGACAACGGTTCATCTGGCAAGGCCATTAGTTTGTCCGAGCAAGTCTTCGGTCAGGCGTTTAATGAGCCCTTGATACACCAAGTGGTTACCGCCTATATGGCGGCGGCCCGTCGCGGTACCCGCGCGCATTTGAGTCGCGCCGAGGTCAGCGGTGGTGGTCATAAGCCATGGAAACAAAAAGGCCAAGGGCGTGCGCGCGCCGGGTCGTCACGCAGTCCGCTATGGCGCGGGGGTGGTAAAACCTTTGCGGCAGAACCCGTGAGTTATGCCCAAAAGGTTAATCGCAAGATGCATCAAGGCGCGATGCGCGCCATTTTTTCAGAATTGGTGCGTCAAGAACGTTTGGTGATCGTTGAAGAATTCCGCCTCGATGCCCCTAAGACTAAGCAATTGATAGAAAAATTGAAAGGTTACGGCTTGGATAACGTGTTGATTGTTACCGATCAGCCAGATCAAAATTTGTATTTGTCGGCGCGCAATCTCATTAACGTCGATGTGCGGTCACTCTCCAAGGCTGATCCCGTCAGTTTGGTCAGTCATGAAAAAGTGCTGATTTCGGTGGCGGCGTTGAAAAAGATTGAGGAGTTGCTGGCATGAACCGTCAAGAACGTTTGATGAAGGTGTTGTTGGCGCCGCACGTCTCTGAAAAGAGCACCGTCGCTGCGGATAAACAGCGTACTTTCGTGTTTAAAGTCGTTAAAGACGCCGAAAAAGACGAGATCAAAGGCGCGGTTGAACTAATGTTCAACGTGAAAGTCGATCACGTGCGCGTGGTGAATGTAAAGGGCAAGGCCAAAGGCGGGCGTAATCGCGCCAAGGGTGGTCATCGTCAAGATTGGAAAAAGGCTTATGTCGCACTGCAGTCGGGTTTTAATATCGACTTCATGGGCGCCCAATAGCGAGCGAGGATAGAATATCATGGCACAACTTGTCAAAACCAAGCCGACTTCGCCGGGCCGCCGCTTCGTCGTTAAGGTCGTAGATTCAACGTTGCACAAAGGGCGTCCACATGCCCCGTTGGTTACGTCGCAAAGCAAGCATGGCGGGCGTAATAACAACGGCCGCATCACTACGCGTCATCAAGGCGGTGGTCATAAACAGTTATATCGCGTGGTCGATTTTAAGCGTGATAAAGACGGCATTCCAGCCGTCGTAGAGCGTGTAGAATACGATCCGAATCGCAGCGCGCGTATCGCGTTGTTGTGTTACGCCGATGGTGAACGCCGTTATATTATCGCTCCCAAAGGGTTAGAGGCCGATATGTCGGTGATGTCCGGTGCGGAGTCGCCCATTAAGGTGGGTAATTGCCTGCCCTTGCGCAACATCCCGGTGGGCACGACCATACACTGCATTGAAATGCGTCCCGGTAAAGGCGCGCAAATGGCGCGTAGCGCCGGTGCAGGTGTGCAGTTAGTGGCCAAAGAAGGTGCCTATGTCACATTGCGTTTGCGTTCCGGTGAAATACGTAAGGTGTTGGCCGAATGCAAGGCCGTGATGGGTGAAGTGGGTAATTCTGAACACAATCTGCGTCAAATCGGTAAGGCCGGCGCACAGCGTTGGCGCGGTATACGCCCGACGGTGCGTGGTGTGGTAATGAATCCCGTCGATCATCCACATGGTGGCGGTGAAGGTAAATCTGGTCAAGGTAATCCGCACCCGGTATCGCCCTGGGGCGTGCCGACCAAGGGTTATAAGACACGTGCAAACAAGCGCACGGATCGCATGATAGTGCGTCGTCGTAAGTGATAGAGATCAAGAGAGGACAACACAGTGCCACGGTCAGTTAAGAAAGGTCCGTTTGTCGATTTGCACTTGGCCAAAAAGGTCGAAGCTGCGGTCAAGGCAAATAATCGCCGCCCGATCAAGACCTGGTCGCGCCGCTCCATGATACTGCCAGAAATGGTCGGTTTGACGTTTGCCGTGCATAACGGCAAGCAACACGTGCCAGTGATGGTTACGGAAAATATGGTCGGTCACAAACTCGGTGAGTTTTCGTTGACGCGTACCTACCGTGGCCATTCGGGCGACAAAAAGGCCAAATAGGGGAGAGCATCATGCAGGTCAATGCTATATTGAAATTCGCGCGTGTATCGCCTCGTAAGGCTCGCTTGGTCGCCGATCAAGTGCGTGGCAAACGCGTCGATCAGGCGTTGCAGATTCTGGAGTTTTCAACTCAGAAACCCGCGCGTTTGATTAAGAAAGTCGTGGAATCGGCCATCGCTAACGCAGAGCACAATGCGGGCGCGGACATCGACGAATTGAAGATCAGCACCATTATGGTTGATCAAGGGCCGGTGTTTAAGCGCATCCAAGCGCGCGCCAAAGGCCGGGCAAATCATATTTCTAAGCGCACGAGTCACATTACCGTGACCGTGTCGGATAAGTAAGAGGAACGCCATGGGTCATAAAGTACATCCGACAGGTTTCCGTTTAGGTATCACCACCGAGTGGACCTCGCGTTGGTATGCCGACAGCAAGCATTTCCCTGTATACCTGATGACTGATCTACGGGTGCGTCAGTTTTTGAAAAAGAAACTGGAAAACGCGTCTGTCAGCCGTATCCAAATCGAGCGGCCCGCCCGTAACGCGCGCATCACCATCTTTACCGCGCGTCCAGGCATTGTTATCGGTAAGAAGGGTGAAGACATTGAAACCCTGCGCAACGAAGTGTCCAGGATGATGGGCATACCGGTGCATATCAATGTCGAAGAAATTCGCAAGCCTGAATTGGATGCGCAGTTGGTCGCGGAGAGCGTCGCGCAGCAATTGGAAAAACGTATCATGTTCCGCCGTGCGATGAAGCGCGCCGTGCAGAACGCCATGCGTATCGGCGCGCAAGGCATCAAGGTTAACGTCGCGGGCCGTTTAAACGGTGCCGAAATCGCGCGTACGGAATGGTATCGCGAAGGCCGCGTACCGTTGCACACCTTACGTGCCGATATCGATTATGGGTTTGCCGAGGCGCACACCACTTATGGTGTGATAGGCGTCAAGGTGTGGATCTTCAAGGGCGAAGTCTTTGCCAATCGCTTTACGGCGATAGACGCGGCTGCGGAAAAGACAGCGGTCGCCTAAAGGGGAGTTGACGAGACTATGTTGCAACCAAAACGTACTAAATTTCGCAAGGCCCATAAGGGTCGCAATCGTGGCTTGGCGACCTCCGGTGCCAAAGTCAGCTTTGGCGAATTCGGCCTCAAGGCGACCTCGCGCGGGCGCTTGACGTCACGTCAGATCGAAGCCGCGCGACGCGTTATTACCCGCTATGTAAAACGTGGCGGTAAGCTCTGGATACGGGTGTTCCCAGACAAGCCTATCACGCAAAAGCCCTTGGAAGTGCGCATGGGTAGCGGTAAGGGTAATGTCGAATACTGGGTGGCGGAAATTCGTCCGGGCGCCGTATTGTACGAAATGGAAGGTATCGATGAGGCAACCGCCCGCGAAGCCTTTAAATTGGCAGCCGCCAAACTGCCGCTATTAACCACCTTTGTAACGCGGACGGTGATGTGATGAACGCACAAGAGATTCGTCAAAAGAGCGTCGATGATTTAGCTAAAGAATTAGAGGCGTTATTACGCGAGCAATTTAATCTGCGTATGCAAAAGGCCACAGGTCAGTTGTCGCGCACACACCAAATGAGAGACGTGCGTCGCAATATAGCGCGTGTCAAATCTGTAATGACCGAAAAGGCGAGTGGGTAAGGCGATGGGCGAACAGGCAAATATCAAGCGTATGTTGGTTGGGCGTGTGGTCAGCAATAAAATGGATAAGACCATCACCGTCGTTGTTGAACGTCGTGTGAAACATCCTGTTTATGGCAAGTACCTTACACGTACCACCAAGCTGCACGCACATGACGCGAATAATGAGTGTGGCGAAGGCGATACTGTGGAGATCGAAGAGTGCCGCCCGATCGCGAAGACGAAGGCGTGGCGCTTGGTCAAAATAGTCGAGCGCGCCATAGCGGATTGATCTATTTGGGTATCGGGGTATAAATAGCGCGGCTGTTATGTTAAAATCCGCACCCCCAAAGGCGTAGCCTGAGGTGGTGGGTGCCGTGGAGCGAGCCCCTAAAACGTTAAAAGTTGGAGTAATGATATGATACAGATGCAAACCGTATTGGATGTCGCAGATAATAGCGGCGCCCGTCGTGTCATGTGCATCAAGGTGATGGGCGGCTCCAAGCGGCGCTACGCCGGTGTCGGTGACGTAATCAAAGTCAGCGTCAAAGAGGCCATCCCACGTGGCAAGGTGAAGAAGGGTGAGGTGTTAAACGCGGTGGTGGTACGTACCCGTAAGGGCGTGCGCCGGGCCGATGGTTCCGTTATTCGTTTTGATAGCAATGCTGCGGTGTTGCTAAATAACCAATTACAACCGATAGGCACGCGTATCTTCGGGCCCGTCACGCGCGAGTTGCGTAACGAGAACTTCATGAAGATTATCTCGCTGGCCCCTGAAGTATTGTAAGTTTAAACGGGATAAGGCTATGAACAAGATACGTAAAGGCGATGATGTCATTATCATCACAGGCAAGGATAAGGGCAAACGCGGGCAAGTATTGCGGGTGACTCCTAACGGGCGCGTGTTTGTCGAGGGCGTGAATATGATGAAACGCCATACTCGTCCGAACCCGCAGCTTAATATTGCAGGTGGCATCATTGAAAAAGAGGCCTCGTTGGATTTATCCAATGTCGCTTTGTATAACCCGGCGACCAGCAAGGCCGACCGAGTGGGTTTTCGTGTGTTGGAAGACGGGCGCAAAGTGCGTATCTTCAAATCCAACAGCGAAGTCGTAGATGTATAAGCGGGTGCGGACATGGCGCGTTTAGAGCAAACTTATAAAGAGCAAGTAGTCCCCAAATTGATGGGACAGTTTAAATACTCCAGCCCGATGGCGGTGCCGCGCATCACTAAGATTACGGTCAATATGGGTGTGGGTGAAGCGGTTGGCGACAAGAAAATATTGGATTTCGCCGTCGCCGATATGACCAAAATCACCGGCCAAAAACCGCTCGTGACAAAGGCGCGTATGTCTATCGCGACCTTTAAGGTGCGCGAAGGTTGGCCGATCGGTTGCAAAGTCACACTGCGTCGCGTCCGCATGTATGAATTTTTGGATCGCTTGATCAATGTAGTGATCCCACGCATACGCGATTTTCGCGGCATGAATGCGCGTTCATTCGACGGTCGCGGTAATTACAGCATGGGCCTGAAGGAACAGATCGTGTTTCCTGAAGTCGATTTCGATAAGATCGATGCGCTGCGCGGCCTGGATATTACTATCACTACCACAGCGAAGAGCGACGAAGAAGGTCGTGCGCTGTTGGCGGCATTTAATTTTCCGTTTAGGTAAGAGGCGGGTATGGCTAAGAAGTCGATGAAGGAACGCGAACTGAAACGCATACGTTTGGTGGCGCGGTTTGCGGCTAAACGAGCGGATCTGAAAAAGGCGATGTTAGATCCATCGCTGTCTGACGAGCAACGTGAACAAGCGCGCGTGCGTTTTCAAAGTATGCCGCGTAATTCCAGTGCGAGCCGCGTCCACAATCGTTGTGGCCTGACCGGTCGTACGCACGGGTTTTATCGTAAATTTGGGTTAGGCCGTAACAAGCTCCGTGAAGCCGCCATGCGTGGCGATATTCCGGGCCTCGTTAAGGCAAGTTGGTAACATAAGGGGATATCACTGTGGCGATGACAGATCCAGTTGCGGACATGCTGACACGCATCCGCAATGCCCAATTAGTGGGCAAAGCCGAGGTTTCGATCCCGGGTTCTAAATTGAAGCTGGCCTTGGCCAACGTCCTTAAAGACGAAGGTTATGTCGGCGACGTGAGCATAACAGCGGATGGCGCGAAATCGACCATCGTCGTGCGTTTGAAATATTATGCCGGCAAGCCCGTCATCAATATGGTCAAGCGTGTAAGCCGTCCCGGCATACGCATTTATCGCGGCAAAGAAGACCTCCCGAAGATATTGGGTGGATTGGGCGTGGCGTTGATTTCCACCTCTCAGGGCATCATGAGCGATCGCGCGGCGCGTAAAGCGGGCGTAGGTGGCGAAGTGCTCTGTTATGTCGCGTAAGGGGTGAGCCATGTCACGTGTAGCTAAAAATCCGGTCGTGTTACCGCAAGGTGTGGACATTACCATCACCGGGCAGGCGGTGACGGTCAAAGGACCCAAGGGGTCTTTGAACTTTAACGTACACCCGGAAGTTGAGATCAAGAAAGTCGATAAACAACTTGAGTTCAGCCCACGCAATGCGGGGACGGGTGCGAACGCGCAATCCGGCACTACGCGCGCCATTTTGAATAATATGGTGACGGGTGTGACCAAGGGTTTCGAGCGTAGATTGCAACTGGTCGGCGTCGGTTATCGCGCCCAGATGCAAGGCAAAGTCTTGAATCTGACATTGGGTTTTTCACACCCGGTGTCTTATAAGGTTCCTGAAGGTATCACGGTAGAGACGCCGAGCCAGACTGAAATTGTCGTGAAGGGCTTGGATCGTCAATTGGTCGGCCAAGTGGCGGCTAATCTGCGCAACGGTTATCGTCCACCTGAACCCTATAAAGGTAAAGGCGTGCGTTATTCCGATGAACAAATTAGTCTCAAAGAAGCGAAGAAGAAGTAGGGCAGCGTTATGGACAAAAAGTCAGCACGTATTCGTCGCGCCACACGTGGTCGCGCCAAGATTCGCGAGTTGGGTGTGCATCGCTTATGCATACACCGTACACCGCAACATATGTATGCGCAGATCATCGCACCGAACGGCAGCGAAGTATTGGTGTGTGCGTCTACCGTCGAAAGCGCAATGCGCGAATCCTTAAAGGAATCCGCTAAATCCGCAGCGGCGGCGGCAGTGGGTAAGGCAGTGGCTGAAAAGGCCAAGGCCAAAGGTATAGTGAAGGTGGCGTTTGACCGTTCTGGGTTCAAATACCATGGACGCGTCAAGGCTCTGGCCGATGCCGCGCGCGAAAACGGTTTAGAGTTTTAAAGGCAGCGTATGAGCAACTACGATATTCCATCGAACAGTGGCGGCGACGATTTACAAGAAAAACTTGTAGCCGTGCGCCGTGTCGCCAAAGTGGTTAAGGGTGGCCGTCAATTCGGTTTCGCAGCGCTGACGGTCGTCGGCGATGGTAAGGGTCGTGTAGGCTTCGGCACGGGCAAGGCGCGCGAGGTTCCAGCGGCTATACAAAAGGCAATGGAACAAGCCCGCCGCCGCATGGTAAAAGTGGCCCTGCGTGACGGTACGCTACAGTACGCGCTAAAAGGCATACATGGTGCCGCAACCGTATATATGCAGCCCGCCTCCGAAGGTACCGGCATTATCGCCGGTGGTGCCGCGCGAGCGGTCTTCGAAGTGGTTGGCGTACATGACGTATTGTCCAAGTGCATAGGGGCCAACAACCCCTTGAACGTCGTGCGTGCGACGATCAAAGGCTTGAGCGAGATGTCCTCGCCTGAAGATATCGCTGCAAAACGCGGTAAAACCGTCAAAGATATTTTGGAATAATGGCCATGTCTGCAAACAAATTGCGCATCACATTGATCAAAAGTCCGTTTGGGTGTCTGCCGCAGCATCGCGCTACCGTAAAGGGCCTGGGCTTGCGGCGCATACGGCATACCGTCGAGGTGTTGAACACCCCGGAGAATCGCGGTATGGTCAACAAAATTTCGTATATGTTGAAAGTCGAGGAAGCGTGACATGATGCGCCTAAACACATTGAAGCCCGCTGAGGGCGCAAAGACCGCACGCCGTCGCGTCGGGCGTGGTATCGGCTCTGGCTTGGGTAAAACCGCCGGTCGTGGTCATAAAGGCCAGTTTGCGCGCGCCGGTAAGGGTAAGGTAAAGGCCGGGTTTGAAGGCGGTCAAATGCCTATGCAACGCCGGTTGCCGAAAATCGGATTTCAGGCCCCGGATGCCAGATTGTTTGCCGAGGTGCGCTTGTCGGAGTTGGCCAAGTTGGCCGGCGACACCGTGGATCTCGTTAGCTTGAAGCAAGCAAACGTCATTACCAAACACATTACTAGCGCCAAGATTATCTTGTCGGGTGCGGTCACTCAGGCCTACACCGTTAAAGGCATAGGTGTGACCAAGGGTGCCAAGGCGGCGATAGAAGCTGCCGGTGGTAAGGTCGAATAAGCGACAAGTTTAGGAAGTCTATACGTGGCGACACAATCCCGGTCCGCGATGGCCGCTAGCTTGGTAGGTAGCGGTAAATTTTCTGAGCTCAATCGGCGTCTGATGTTTTTGATCGGCGCATTGATCGTGTTTCGTATTGGTTCGCATATCCCGGTGCCCGGCGTAGACCCGGTGGCGCTGGCCGCGTTATTTGAATCGCAGCGCGGCACCATCCTTGACATGTTCAACATGTTTTCGGGTGGCGCCTTAGGGCGATTATCGATATTTGCGTTGGGCGTGATGCCCTATATCTCGGCCTCCATCATCGTGCAGTTGTTGACGACCGTGGTGCCTACACTGGATCAGTTGCGCAAGGAAGGTGAGGCCGGGCGACGCAAGATTACGCAATATACGCGCTATTTTACCGTGGTCTTGGCGACGTTTCAGTCGGCCAGCGTCGCAGTGGCCTTCGAGTCGCAACGCATAGGCAATACGCCGGTCGTCATCGAGCCGGGGATGGGATTCGTTATCACCGCCACGCTTACGTTGGTGACGGGTACGCTGTTTTTGATGTGGCTAGGCGAGCAAGTTACCGAACGCGGTATTGGCAATGGTATCTCGATGTTGATCTTCGCCGGTATCGTCTCCGGGTTGCCCGCAGCGATCGGCGGCACCTTGGAGCTCGCGCGCACTGAAGAGTTGCGCCCTGCGGTGGTGTTATTGCTGGTCGCGTTGGCCTTGAGTGTCACGGCCTTCGTGGTGTTTATGGAGCGCGGACAGCGGCGGATTACAGTAAACTACGCCAAACGCCAGCAAGGGAACAAAATTTACGGGGGCGGCAGTAGTCATTTACCGCTCAAGATCAATATGGCGGGGGTTATACCGCCGATTTTCGCCTCGTCGATCATCCTGTTTCCCGCGACCATCGCCAGTTGGTTTGCGACCGGTGAAGGCATGGAGTGGCTGAAAGATATCGCCGCGACCTTAGCGCCGGGACAGCCCTTGTATGTGTCTTTGTATGCACTGGCGATTGTGTTCTTTTGCTTCTTTTACACCGCATTGGTGTTTAATCCAAAAGAAACCGCAGACAATTTGAAAAAATCCGGGGCGTTTATCCCCGGTGTACGACCCGGCGATCAGACTGCTAAATATATCGACGGTGTGATGACGCGTTTGACCGGGGCGGGTGCGCTCTACATCACGGCGGTGTGTTTGTTGCCGGAGTTTTTGATCCTTTACTGGAACGTGCCGTTTTACTTTGGCGGTACGTCGCTCCTCATCATCGTGGTGGTGGTGATGGATTTTATGGCCCAGGTGCAGGCGCACCTGATGTCGCACCAGTATGAGGGTTTGCTCAAGAAGGCGAATCTTAAAGGTTACGGCGCTCGTTAAAGGGCGTTATAAGGTAGGTTGGAGGATTTATGAAGGTTAGAGCATCTGTGAAGGCCATGTGCCGCCACTGCAAGATCGTGCGGCGCAAGGGTGTGGTTCGCGTGATTTGTAAGGATGATGCGCGCCACAAACAGCGTCAAGGCTAGGTTTGTTAGATCAAGCTTGATTTTGGGCGGGTAAGTCTGTAAAATCCCGCAGCTTTTAGTATTGTCGTCTCGTAAAGACGTATTGGGGAGACTGAGTAATGGCTCGTATTGCTGGCGTAAACATTCCTACGCAAAAACATGCGTGGGTAGCGCTAACATATATTTTCGGCATAGGCCACACCCGCGCCAAGCAGATTTGCGCTAACACTGGCATAGACCCCGCGATTAAGGTCAAAGATTTGAGCGAATCGCAGTTAGATGCTATCCGTAGTGAAATCGGCAAGGTCAAGGTAGAAGGTGATCTACGCCGGGAAATATCGATGAATATCAAGCGCTTGCTTGATTTGGGCTGCTATCGAGGCCAGCGTCATAGACGCGGATTGCCCGTACGTGGGCAACGTACACGCACCAACGCACGTACCCGCAAGGGTCCACGGCGTGGCGTGAAGAAATAGTGAATGATTTGTATGTTGAGGAATTAAACCGAAATGGCTAAACCAGCAGCGCAACAAGCGGCCCAGGGGGCGCGCAGCGGCCGTAAGAAGGCCAAGAAGAATGTTGTTGACGGCATCGCCCACATCCAGGCGTCCTTCAATAACACCATCGTGACCATTACCGATCGTCAAGGCAACACCTTGTCGTGGGCGACCTCAGGTGGCAGCGGTTTTCGTGGCTCGCGTAAAAGCACCCCATTCGCCGCTCAGGTAGCTGCGGAGAAGGCTGGACAGGCGGCCAAGGAATACGGTTTGAAAAACCTCGATGTGCGCGTCAAGGGTCCTGGTCCTGGGCGTGAGTCTGCGGTACGCGCGCTCAATGCAGTGGGTTACAAAATTAACAACATCAATGACGTTACGCCGATACCCCATAATGGGTGTCGTCCGCCGAAAAGACGTCGTGTTTAAACTTGGAGGCGTGTCTTGGCGAAATATATAGGTTCTAAATGCCGGTTGTGTCGTCGTGAAGGCGTCAAGCTGTTTTTAAAGGGCGAAAAATGCTTTACGCAGAAGTGCCCGATTGAAAAGCGGCCCTTCCCGCCTGGTCAACACGGGCAAAAGCGCGGACGTATGTCGGATTACGCGACGCAGTTGCGCGAAAAGCAAAAAGTACGTCGTATCTACGGCATACTTGAAGCCCAATTCCGTTTATATTATGCGGAAGCCTCGCGCCTTAAGGGTTCGAACGGTGAGCGATTCTTGCAGTAGTTAGAGTCGAGAGTTTAAA